>NZ_JBICMC010000091.1:0-115322 GCF_043106005.1 Pseudomonas sp. GLN_2
TACGCTTTCCTCAGAGCCTGTCAAGCGTTTATTTTGAAGTTTTTTGCGAGAAACTCGTTTAGCTTCAAACACTTGGCTCGCTGCGATCTCTCGTAGCGGGAGGCGAATCATACAGCACTTGAAAGCGCTGTCAACCACCATTTTCAACCGCTTTCGATCATTCGATCGTAGCCCTTCCAGCTTTTGCCTTCACTACTTAACTCATTGAATCTCAAGGAGTTTTTCGTTCCGATGTCGCTGGAAGTGGGGCGCATTATAAGGGGATTCGAGAGGGCGTCAACCTTTAATTTCAAGAAAGTGAAATATAAGGGGGAAATACCGTATCGGGGCTGCCAAGTGTTCGCCACAACAGTTTCAGCGCCTATGAGATCGAGCGCCGCCCGCGCGGCGCTCGGTTTCATAGGCGGTGAATGTCTCAAGCCGGACGCGGGCGGCGCTCGGTCTCACAGGCGATGGATGTCTCGAGCCGGACGCGCGCGGCGCTCGATCTCACAGACGCCAGAGAAACAAAGGCGGGCCCCCTCCACAGCCATCGCTACCTCAAGACAGGCCCTTGTCAGCCCCCCCACTCTCAAACCGCCCTACCCTGCTTCCTGACAACCCTGGGAAGCGCCCGCGCAACAGCAGGTATCCGCAATACCATCAACACAGCCCCAATAAACGCATAGATCGCCCATTCCCGAAGGTCGGAACGCACGATCCAAAGGAAATGCAGCAAGCCCAACCCAAGCACCGCATACACCAACCTGTGCAGCTTCTTCCACCGCGCCCCCAGCCGCCGTTGGCTGTACCGGTTCGAGGTGACCGCCAGCACCAGCAAACCCAGGAACCCCAGCGCCCCCACGATAATGTAGGGCCGCTTGCGCAGCTCCACAGCCAACTGCCCCCAATCCAGCCCAAGAATAAAGAACAGGTAACAGAGGATGTGCAGCACTATATAAGCGAACGCCCACAACCCCAGCTGCCGGCGAACCACGATCCAACCAGACCAGCCCGTCAGCTTCTGCAGTGGCGTCATGCTCAAGGTCACCAACAGGAAGGTAAGCGCCCCAAGCCCAAGGCGGTCCATCATGATCTTCCCGGGATCAGGCCCCAGCAGGTTCATCGCCGCTTCATATAGCCACCATACCGGGAACAGGCAGCCCACGATGAAGATGGCCAAGCGAAACCAGGGGTAACGCATCAGTAGTTCTTCCGCAGATCGAGCCCGGTATACAGCGACGCCACTTCATCGGCATAGCCATTGAACATCTGCGTCTCCCGCACATTGGGGCTGAACAACCCGCTGGGCAAGCGACGTTCGCGCGCCTGGCTCCAGCGCGGGTGGTCGACTGTCGGGTTCACATTGGCATAGAAACCATATTCATCCGGCGCCAGCCCTTCCCAGGTAGTGCCGGGCTGCTCCGCTACCAGACTGATACGCACAATCGACTTGATGCTCTTGAAGCCATACTTCCAAGGCACCACCAAACGCAACGGCGCACCGTTCTGGTTGGGCAGTTCCCGGCCGTACATACCCACCGCGAGAATTGCCAAGGGGTGCATCGCCTCATCCAGGCGCAATCCTTCTCTATAAGGCCAGTCGATCAAGGCGAATCCTGAACGCTGCCCAGGCATATGCTGCGGATCCTTCAGCGTTTCGAAACGCACATAACGCGCACTGGAAGTCGGCTCAACCTGCTTGAGCACCTGAGCCAAAGGAAACCCCAGCCACGGAATGACCATCGACCACGCCTCTACGCAGCGCAGCCGATAGATCCGCTCCTCAAGCTGATAGGGTTTGACGAAGTCCTCCAATGCATAGCGTCCGGGCTTGCCCACCTCACCATCCACCACAATGGACCACGGTTCGGTTTTCAGGCTGTCGCCATTGGCCGCCGGGTCGCCCTTGTCGGGCCCGAACTCGTAGAAGTTGTTGTAGTGAGTGGCATCCTTGAACGGCGTGATCGCCTCGTCTTTCACCGTCACCGCCTGCCAGCGCGTGGCCGCGAGCTTGCCAGTGAACCAGGCCGGCGCGGCCCCCGCCTGTACATCGGCATAACGCGACATTTGCGCCGCGCCCACCCCGCCCGGCAATGCGCCTAGCGCCAGGCCAGCCAATGAGCCACCCAGCAGGGTACGACGGGAAAGGTAAATGCCTTCGGGGGTGATCTCCGACGCCTTGCACTCGGAAGACCTGGGAAGCTTGATAAGCATGAACGGCTCCATAGCACTGAGTAACGGATGTACCAGTAAGACTATGGAGCCGTGAGGTTATTCCAGCGTTAAGTGATTTTCACGCTTTGCGACGGCGCGCCCTCAGCAGGAACTGGATCGGCCCCGATGCTGCATAGGCGAGGAAGATCAACAGAAGGATACGCGGCGGGTCGCTGAACACGACGGCAAACACCAGCACCACCGCCAGGATCGCCACGAACGGCACGCGCCCCTTGAGGTCCAGCTCCTTGAAACTGTTGTACTTGATGTTGCTGACCATCAGCATGCCAGCAGCAGCCACCAGCAGCGCGACCAGGAACGACAGCTTGGAGCCCTGGATGCCATAGTCGCTGAACGCCCATACGGTGCCCGCCACCACACCTGCGGCAGCCGGGCTGGCCAGGCCGATGAAGTAGCGCTTGTCGGCGGTACCGACCTGGGTATTGAAGCGCGCCAGGCGCAACGCGGCACCGGCCACATAGATGAAGGCAACCATCCAGCCGACCTTGCCCATGTCACCCAGCGCCCAGCCGAAGGCCAGCAAAGCCGGGGCCACGCCGAAGGCGACCATATCCGACAGCGAGTCATACTCGGCACCGAAGGCACTCTGGGTATTGGTCATGCGCGCAACGCGGCCGTCCAGGCCGTCGAGCACCATGGCCACGAAGATGGCGATAGCGGCAAAAGCGAAGTACTTGCTCGCCTCGCGCGGGTCGCCGGCACTCAGGGCGCTCTGTGCGCTCATCGAGCTGATGATGGAATAGAAACCGGCAAACAGGTTGGCGGTGGTAAACAGGTTGGGCAACAGGTAGATGCCGCGGTGGCGCACCTTGCGGCCTTCGGCGTCATGCCCTTCTTCAACGTGCTCATCGACAGGTAGCAGGCTTTCGGCGTCGGAGGGCTTGTTCGGCTCTTCGGGACGTTCGCTCATGGAGGGTACCTTGCAACAGGATGGAAAATGTTCGACACGGGCCCGCGAAACAGGTTCTGACAGCGAGCCACTGGTCTGCTTTATACCAGAAGCTGGATGCCAGAACGAAAAAACGCGGCCGAAGCCGCGTTTTTCATCTTTCGATAAGACTTAGTTCTTGGTCTTGTCGACGATTTTGTTAGCCGAGATCCACGGCATCATCGAGCGCAGCTGCTCGCCGATGATTTCGATGCCGTGAGCGGCGTTGTTGCGGCGCTTGGCGGTCATCGATGGGTAGTTGGTAGCACCTTCGGAGATGAACATCTTCGCGTACTCGCCGTCCTGGATGCGCTTCAGGGCATTGCGCATGGCCTTGCGGGATTCTTCGTTGATGACTTCCGGACCAGTGACGTACTCACCGTATTCGGCGTTGTTGGAGATCGAGTAGTTCATGTTGGCGATGCCGCCTTCGTACATGAGGTCGACGATCAGCTTCAGCTCGTGCAGGCACTCGAAGTAGGCCATTTCCGGCGCGTAGCCAGCTTCGACCAGGGTTTCGAAACCGGCTTTGACCAGCTCGACGGTACCGCCACACAGAACAGCCTGCTCACCGAACAGGTCGGTTTCGGTTTCGTCCTTGAAGGTGGTTTCGATGATACCGGTACGGCCACCACCCACGCCCGAAGCGTAGGACAGTGCGACGTTCTTGGCGTTGCCGGAAGCGTCCTGGTAGATAGCGATCAGGTCAGGGATGCCGCCGCCTTTGACGAACTCGGAGCGAACGGTGTGGCCCGGGGCTTTCGGCGCGATCATGATCACGTCAAGGTCGGCACGCGGAACAACCTGGTTGTAGTGGATCGAGAAACCGTGAGAGAAGGCCAGGGTAGCGCCCTTCTTGATGTTCGGCTCGATTTCGTTCTTGTACAGAGCACCCTGGAACTCGTCCGGGGTCAGGATCATGACCAGGTCAGCCGCAGCGACAGCGGTAGCAACGTCGGCAACTTTCAGGCCGTGGGCTTCAGCCTTGGCAACGGTAGCCGAACCTTTACGCAGACCGACGGTAACGTCTACACCGGAGTCTTTCAGGTTGCACGCCTGAGCGTGGCCCTGGGAGCCGTAACCGATGATGGCGACTTTCTTACCCTGGATGATGGAAAGGTCGCAGTCTTTATCGTAGAAAACTTTCATGAAAATACCCCTGGTTATATCTCGGCCCCTGCGGAGCCATCGCTAATTTTTTGGATTTAGATGCTGAGCACTTTGTCGCCACGGGCAATGCCGGTAACGCCGCTGCGCACGGTTTCCAGAATCGATGCAGTGCCGATCGCCTGGATGAAGCTGTCCAGTTTGTCGCTGGTACCGCTCAGCTGCACGGTGTACACGCTGGCGGTCACGTCGACGATCTGGCCACGGAAGATATCCGTGGTGCGCTTGATCTCGGCACGCTGGGCACCGGTGGCCTTGACCTTGACCAGCATCAGTTCACGCTCGATGTGAGCGCTTTCCGACAGGTCGACAAGCTTGACCACTTCGACCAGCTTGTTCAGGTTCTTGGTGATCTGTTCGATCACTTCGTCATGGCCAACGGTGGTCAGCGTCAGACGCGACAGGGTCGGGTCTTCGGTCGGCGCTACAGTCAGGCTTTCAATGTTGTAGTTGCGCTGGGAGAACAGGCCGACCACGCGGGACAACGCACCTGGTTCGTTTTCCAGCAGCAGGGAAATGATGTGCCGCATATCAGGTACGCTCCGTCTTGCTCAGCCACATGTCACGCATCGAGCCATCCTTGATCTGCATCGGATAGACGTGCTCACTGCGGTCAACCGCGATGTCGATGAACACCAGACGGTCCTTCATCGCAAACGCTTCTTCCAGCTTCGGCTTGAGGTCCTTCAGGCTGGTGATGCGGATACCCACATGGCCATAGGCCTCAGCCAGCTTGATGAAGTCAGGCAGCGACTCGACGTACGAGTGCGAGTGACGACCGTTGTAGGCCATGTCCTGCCATTGGCGGACCATGCCCAACACACCGTTGTTGAGGTTGACGATCTTCACCGGCAGGCCGTATTGCATGCAGGTGGACAGCTCCTGGATGTTCATCTGGATGCTGCCTTCGCCGGTCACGCAGGCCACGTCCTGATCCGGGAAGTTGAGCTTGACGCCCATCGCCGCCGGGAAGCCGAAGCCCATGGTGCCCAGGCCACCGGAGTTGATCCAGCGGTTTGGCTTGTTGAAGCGGTAGTACTGCGCGGCAAACATCTGGTGCTGGCCCACGTCGGAAGTGACGAAGGCATCGCCATTGGTCACTTCGCACAGTGTCTCGATGACTTTTTGCGGTTTGATGACGTTGCCATCGCCCTTGTCGTAAGGGAACAACTCGCCATTGCCACGCCATTCGTCAATCTGCTTCCACCAGGCATCCAGCGCCGCCTTGTCAGGCTGCTCGCCGATTTCCTTGAGGATGCCGAGCATCTCGTTGAGCACGCTGTCGACCGGGCCGACGATTGGCACGTCGGCCTTGATCATCTTCGAGATCGACGCCGGGTCGATGTCGATGTGGATGATCTTGGCGTTCGGGCAGAACTTGGCCGGACCGTTTACAACGCGGTCGTCGAAACGCGCACCGACGGCAAAGATGACGTCGGCATTGTGCATGGCCATGTTGGCGGTGTAGCTGCCATGCATGCCAAGCATGCCGAGGAACTGGCGGTCGGTACCCGGGAAGCCACCCAACCCCATCAGGGTATTGGTGACCGGAAGGTTCAGCGACTTGGCGATTTCAGTCAGGGCTTCGGAGCCTCCGCCGAGGATCACACCGCCACCGGAGTAGACGACCGGGCGCTTGGCCGCCAGAAGCATCTCGGCAGCCTTGCGGATCTGACCGGAGTGACCGCGGACCGCCGGGCTGTAGGAGCGCAGCTTGACCTTTTTCGGGTAGACATATTCGAACTTCTCAGCCGGGTTGGTCATATCTTTTGGAATGTCGACCACGACTGGACCTGGACGACCGGATTGCGCCAGGTAGAAAGCTTTTTTCAGAACTTCAGGGATCTCGGTCGGATTCTTGATCATGAAGCTGTGCTTCACGATCGGCCGCGAGATACCGATCATGTCAGTTTCCTGGAAGGCATCGGTGCCCACCATGGTGCTAGGCACCTGGCCGGACAGAATGACCATCGGAATCGAGTCCATGTAGGCGGTGGCAATACCGGTAATGGCATTGGTTGCGCCAGGACCGGAGGTTACCAGCACCACACCGGCCTTGCCGGTGGCGCGAGCGTAACCGTCCGCCATATGGGTGGCCGCCTGCTCGTGACGAACCAGGATGTGTTCCACTTCCGGTTCTTTGAACAGTGCGTCGTAAACATGCAGGAGAGCACCACCAGGGTACCCGTAGATGTGCTTAACGCCTTCGTCACGCAAGAAGCGGACGACCATCTCAGCGCCAGATAAAAGCTCCACGTTGTTCACCTCTAAAACGCCAGAATACCGCCCTCACTGGACGGGTCTTAATAGGTTTACTGCCAAGCAGAGCATGAGCGAACGTCAGCACTGACTGAGCAAGTATTGGGAAATCCCCAGAGTGTTGCGGGGGTTTCCCACCCAGCGCGAGGTAACGCGTTGCGGGGTGTAACAGGTCGGCGCGGGTGTGCACCTCATGATCTGCTTAGCGGGTCTGCTTCTGGCAGTCCCTCTACAGCGGAAGTTGGATTCTTGTGATTCGGCGCCAACAAGTCAAGAAAAATTATTGCCAATTTTTCCCCAAGATGAATTCCTGCCACCACTAAAAATCGCTTCAGCAGCAGAATTAAGAAGATTTCCAAAAAAAAGGGCCACAATCTGCGGCCCTTGACGGAAAAACTGAAGAAATCAGGCGGAAGGAGCGATCAATTGATCAAAAGCTGCCAACAGGCGGCGTAGCTCACGACTTTGCTCCGGCCGGTCGGTAAACACGGTCTCGGCCATGACAAGGATGCTCGATGCATTGGGCAGCGGGTGGCCCAGCTCGATGATGATCTTCATGCGGGGCAGGAAGATCCATTGCAGCCACTGCTCAAAACTGAGGGTATCCACGGCGAACGGCACCGTACTGGCCAGTGCCTCGTCGCTTGGCGGCTCGTCATCCCACCAGCCTTGCACCTGCAGCTCGCGCTCGATCAAGAGCAGGTGGTCGGCAATATCCAGCACGCGTTGTTCGATCATCACGAATTGACCCGCGCCTTTTGCCGGGCCAGCGCAGCCCCAGCGCTGTCACCCTGCTTTTCACGGGCCTGGGCGATCGTGTTCCAAAGCTCTGCCTGCAGGCTTGGGCGGCCGTTGGCGTAAGTCAGGGCGCGGCGCGCCAACTGCTCGGCCTGCGCTGCATCACCTTGCGAAAGGCGCACCTGGGCAAGGCGATACAGCACCTGCGGCTCACGCGGAGCAATGCGCTGGGCACGCTCAAGGCTCGAAGCGGCACCGTTGAAGTCGCCGCTGCCCTGCTGCGTCTGCGCCGTGGTCAACAGTGCCAGCACAGGACCGTCCAGTTGCTCGTCGGCCGACAGGCCACCGGCGGCGGCGCTGCGCGGAATACCGGTTGGCGCACTGGCACTTTGCGGGGTGCTGTTCATCGCGGCAATGTCGAAGGGTTCATCGGCAATCGGGTTGGGATTGGTGGTCATCGGCGCCGAACTGACAGGCCCTGGGGTGATCGGCGAGGTACTGATCGGCGCAGCGCCATTGGACGCCGGGAATGTCTGGATGCCCGATGCGCCTGCGCCCTGCGGGATCATCACGGTGACACCGGAATCCTCCGGCAGCGTCTGCGCCTGGGCGGTGCCGGTGTTATAGCCACCCGCCGAGCGGTTGGCCTTCACGCGTTCGCTGTTGGACACGCGGGTGCTCGAGTCGACCACCGGAATATTGCCACGCGGGACGCTGGAGCACCCCTGGAGCACAGCCAACGCCGTCACGGCAGGAAACAGCCACTTGTTCACATCACACCTCATCAATGCAGCCTGTGCTTAATTCATCCAGCCTTTGACCCAGTCCATGACCGACTCAGCCGGATTTTCCTCGCCGCCACAGGTCGCGCCGGCGGGCGGTTCGCTCCCGCGAATATACGGCATCTGCACCGCTCCCGGACAGCTGGCATCAGACCCATGGCCACTGTAGGGGTCGATCCAGGCCTGCACCACGTTGTCCGGTTGCGGCATGTCCAGCGGCAGCGGGTCGGCCTTCTTCATGAAGCTGGTCCACACCTGCAAGGCGCCGGTGGCGCCGGTAAACGGTGTCTTGCCGTTATCGTCACGCCCCATCCACACCACGGCCAGCAGATCCTGACTGAAGCCGGAGAACCAGCTGTCACGCGAGTCGTTACTGGTACCGGTCTTGCCCGCCAGGGTCAGCGAGCGTGGCAAGGTGTTGTACACCGAGCGCCCTGTACCTTCGCGCATTACGCGCTGCATGGCGTTCTGCACCAGGTAAATGGCACCTGGGTCGAAGGTTTGCTGGATCTGGAATGGGTAGCGCTTGAGCGGCTCGCCCTCGGCGGTGAGCACGCTGCGGATGCCGCGCATCGGCGTGTTGAAGCCGCCGTTGGCGATGGTCTGATACATGGTTGCCACCTGCATCGGCGACATGCCACCCGCCCCCAGCAACATGGCCGGGAATGCTGGCCAGTCGACATTCACGCCCAAACGACCAATGGTCTTGATCACGTTCGGCACACCCACTTCCAGGCCAAGCTTGGCGGTCGACAGGTTGTAGGAGTTGGCCAGCCCCTGATACAGGTAGATAGTGCCATGCGGGCGGCGGTCATAGTTTTGCGGGCGCCAGACCTGGCCGTCAGCGCCCTTGACCGAAAATGGCTCGTCCTGCACCCAACTGGTCAGGGTGTACTTGCTCGGCTGCTCCAGCGCAGTCAGGTATACCGACGGCTTGACCAACGAGCCGATCGGCCGCACAGCATCGATGGCCCGGTTGAAGCCGGCGAAGCCTGCCTGGCGGCTACCGATCAGCGCCTGTACTTCACCGGTCTCAGGGTTGGTCACGACCATCGCCGCTTCCACATCGTCTGCCCCCTTGCGGCCCGCCAGGCGCTTGAAGGTCTCGCTCATCGAGGTTTCAGCCTTCATCTGCAGGATCGGGTCGAAGCTGGTAAATATACGCAGGCCCTCTTCGGTCAAGTCTTCATCGCGGTAGTCCTGGCGCAGCTGTCGCTTGACCAGGTCGAGGAAAGCCGGGAACGAGCTGTCGGCCAGGCTGCCACGCTTGGTCACGCCCAGCGGCATTTTCTTTGCCGCATCGACTTCTGCCTGGCTGGCCACGCCCTGCTCGGCCACCAGGTCGAGCACCAGGTTGCGGCGAGCCAGGGCACGCTCGGGGTGACGCCGCGGGTTGTAGTAGGACGGGCCTTTGACCATGCCCACCAACAGGGCGATCTGATGCAGTTTCAGCTCAGACAGCGGCTGGCTGAAGAAGAACTGGCTAGCCAGACCAAAGCCGTGCACCGCGCGTTGACCGTCCTGGCCGACGAACACCTCGTTGAGGTAAGCCTCAAGGATTTCACGCTTGTCGTAGTGCAGTTCGAGCAGGACCGCCATCATCGCCTCGGTCAGCTTGCGGCTGAGGCTGCGCTCGCTGGTGAGGTAAAAGTTCTTCACCAATTGCTGGGTCAGGGTACTGCCACCCTGGCGCATCGAGCCGGACGACGTGTTGACCCACATGGCCCGGACGATGGACTTTGGCGACACGCCGAAGTGGCTGTAGAACTCGCGATCTTCCGTGGCCACCAGGGTTTCGAGCAGATATTTGGGTACCTGATCGATCTTGATCAGGATGCGGTCTTCGAGATTTTTCGGGTAGATGCCGCCGATCATCAGCGGCTCCAGCCGCACCACGTCAAGCGCCTTGCCGTTGGCACCGGAAAGGCCCGCAACGTAATCGCCAGAGAAGCGCACGCGGACGAACTGCGCCGGTTCCATGCCCTCGTAGAACTGGAAGCCACGGGTATTGAGGTCGACGGTATTGCCGCTGACGGACGCAGCGCCCGGGCCATTGGCGGCGCTTTCGCGACGGTAGCCGAGCGCATCGAGCTCGGTGAGGAAGTCGTTCTTGCTCAACTTCTGGCCGGTGAACAGCTCCAGCGGTCGGGCATACACTTTGGCCGGGATGGTCCAGCGCTTGCCGGAGAACTTTTCCTGGACGACGGCATCGAGGTAAACCGCGAAGCCGGCAACGATCACCAGGCCAACCAGGCTGAGCTTCAAAGCCCAGCCCAGCCAGGCGCGGGAGCGGCCGGTCGGGCGTTTCTGAGGGGTGCGGGAATTTCGGGTTCGGGTCATGGCGGCGGATTATACGCACTTTATAAAGGCTGGGCAGACGGCCCGGCGGTAGGCAGGGACGGCACCATTGACCATAATGGCGCATTCGAATTCCCTTGCCCCGGAAGGATTTGCCGTGAGCCAAGCTCTTATTACTGCGTTGCAGAACCCTGCCCTGTACCCTCACCCCGTGGAGGGGTTTCAGCTCATCGAGACGCATATCTCCTGGGTCCTGCTCACTGGCGAATACGCCTACAAGATCAAGAAACCGATGAATTTCGGCTTCCTGGACTTCACCGGACTGGACCAGCGCCAGCATTTCTGTAACGAGGAATTGCGCCTGAACCAGCGCCTGACCGAAGGCCTGTACCTGGAAGTGCTACCGATCACCGGTAGCGTCGACGCACCGCAGATCGGTGGCGAAGGTGATGCCATCGAGTATGTGCTGAAGATGCGCCAGTTCCCCCAGGGCCAGATGCTCAACACCCTGCAGGCCAATGGCGAACTGAACGCCACGCACATCGACCAGATGGCCCGGCAGATTGCCGAGTTTCACCTGCAGGCCCCACGTGTGCCGATGGAGCACCCGCTGGGCACGCCAGAGAGCGTGATGGCCCCGGTGGAGCAGAACTTCGAGCAGATTCGCCCATTCCTCAGCGACAAAGCCGATCTGCAGCAACTTGACGCCCTGCAGGCCTGGGCCCGCAGCAGCTTCGAGCGCCTGCAAGGGCTGCTGGAAAAGCGCAAGGCCAAGGGCTTCATCCGTGAGTGCCACGGTGACATCCACCTGGGCAACGCCACCTTGATCGATGGCAAGGTGGTGATCTTCGATTGCATCGAATTCAACGAGCCTTTCCGACTGACCGACGTCTACGCCGACACCGCCTTCCTGGCCATGGACCTGGAAGACCGCGGCCTGAAATGCCTGGCCCGGCGCTTCATCAGCCAGTACCTGGAACTGACGGGGGATTACGAAGGCCTGGAACTGCTCAACTTCTACAAAGCCTACCGCGCGCTGGTGCGGGCCAAGGTCGCACTGTTCAGCATGCCGGCCGACGCTGATGGCGTTCAGCGTGCCACCACCCTGCGCACCTACCGCAACTACGCCAACCTGGCCGAAAGCTACAGCGCCATCCCGTCGCGCCTGCTGGCCATCACCCATGGTGTTTCGGCGGTGGGGAAAAGTCACGTGGCCATGCGCCTGGTCGAGGCCCTGGGTGCAGTGCGCGTGCGTTCGGACGTAGAGCGCAAGCGCCTGTTCGGCGAACAACAGCAGGCCGACGCCGGCCAGCTGAGTACGGGCATATACGACCAGGACGCCAGCGCAGCGACCTATCAGCGCCTGCACGAGGTGGCAGCGACCGTGCTGCGCGCCGGTTTCCCGGTGGTGCTGGACGCCACCTACCTCAAGCGTGAGCAACGCCAGGCTGCGGCAGAGGTTGCCAGCCAGACCGGCGTGCCGTTCCTCATACTCGACTGCCACGCGCCAGAGGCGGTCATCGCCAGTTGGCTGGAGCAGCGCCAGGCCGAAAACAGCGACCCGTCGGATGCCACGCTGGAGGTGATCAAGGCCCAGCAGGCCAGCCGTGAGGCGCTGGATGCGCAGGAGCTGGTGCACAGCACCCACGTCGATACCCAGGCTGCCGGCAGCATGGATCAAGTGATCGAGCAGATTCGCCAGCGGTTGCCTGGCCTGTAAGTTCGTCATCTTCCTGTGCCTGCCCGCCAAGGGGCAGGCACAGGCCGCTCATCCCCCGATGGCAAAAAGCCGCACATTTCCCAACGCCCGCTACACTCCTCTCAGACCTGCTCGCGATTTATCCCCCATTCCCGTTCAGCCATCGCAAGGAGGCTCGATGAACGATGAATTGCAGCATCTGAAGAACCTTGGCAAGACGTCTGCGCAGTGGCTGCATGCAGCCGGCATCCACAGTGCATCGGATTTGCGCCGCCTGGGCGCGGTGGGTGCGTACCAGGCCGTGAAGACACGAGGGTTCCGTGCATCGAAGGTGCTGTTGTATGCCATTGAAGGCGCCCTGCTGGACATGCACTGGAACGATTTGCCGCTCGAACGCAAGGAAGCACTCAACCAACAATTGGACGCGAAAAACCCTACGCAAAAAAAACCAAAATAATCGGGGTAAAGGGATTGACGGCTAAATGAGAATTGTTATGATTATCACAACTGGTCGCGAGACTGGTTGGATAAGCTAAGAGCCCCTGGTTCGGACTCTCAGATTATCTCCTCATCAGGCTAATCACGGTTATTGACCCGGCAATTTGCCGGGTCTTTTTTTTGCCTGTGCTTTTTCAGGATCAACGCCGCAGCTGCGCACAATAATCCTGCTCCGGCATCGCCGCCGTGTACCACACATAATCAGCCTCGCCAGGCTCGACTCGCTCACCCACCTCAGCCAGCAGCAAAACCTTGCTCTCTCCCGACGTCCCCAGGTCAGCCAGATGCAAGGGTATGCCCAGGTCCTTGCGCACATGGTAAGCCCCGGCAAACAGCAGTGCCGGTTGCGGTGCCGCCTGCAAGCGCTCGGCCATGCGCCGGTCGCGCTGCTGCTGAACGGCCAGCATCGCCGGTAACTGGTTTTCCGGCAGCATCCCGCAATGCCCGGCGCGCACCTGTTCCAGCAAGGCAGCCTTTACCGCGGGTGCATTGGACTTTTCGCCCTGCACCGGCGCCGGCTGTCGATAGGCCTGACGCATCTCGGCGGGCGAAAGGTTGGCGGCCAGCAACGTCACCCGATGCTGCAAGGCTTCGGTGACAATCGGCCCGTACAACTGCCAATCCCAGCCCTCCTGCCAGGCGAGTGCCTTGGGCAAGTCTTCCGGCAAAGGCTGCCCCACCAGCTTGTCCACCCGCGATTGCTGGCCGGGCTGCAGCATCTCCAGCAACAGGCTGCCCTGAGTGCGCTGGCCTTGAAGAGCGCGCAGCAGCCACAGTTGCAGCGCGTGATGGTCAGGGTTGTCATGCTTCTCGCCGACAAGCACTCGGGGTGCATCGGCCAGGTGCTGCACCAGCGTTTCAGGGCTTATGACCTGCCCATTGGACAGGTCGACAATCTTTCCCAGCTCGGCGTGCGTGCGACCTTCACTGCTCTGCCAGGCGGGCAACGGCGGCAGGCTGGCCTGACAGCCGCCTATCGCCAGTACCAGGCACAGCGAGAAACCGGACAGCATCGGGTGTCGCATCGGCAGTTACTCCATGTCATCCACACTTTAAATGGCCTGCACCGGGGGCGGGCCGGTCGCAAGACAAGGCCACTTTCACAAAGGCCCTGCACGCGTTGAGAACATCAACGGGTGATGATCAGCGGGTGCCCGCGCTCGGGGTGCGCCTGCACCAACACGTCAATACCGTACACCGCCTTCAGTGCCGCTGGGGTCAGTGCCTCTTCGGGCGTGGCAAACGCGTGGCAGCGCCCCTGTTCCAGCAACAGGATACGGTCACAGTAACGTGCCGCCAGGTTCAGGTCATGCAGGATCACCAACACTGCAGCACCGCAGTCGGCGAAGCGGCGTACGGCTTCCAGGGTGGTGTGCTGATGCAGCGGGTCGAGCATCGAGGTCGGTTCGTCGAGCAACAACGTGCTGCCCTCCTCCCCCGGCCATAGTTGCGCCAGCACGCGGGCCAGGTGTACCCGTTGCCGCTCGCCGCCGGAAAGCGCCAGGTAGCTGCGCTCTACCAGGTGCCAGGCATCTGCCGCCCGCAACGCCGCTTCGACAATTTCCGCATCGCGCCGCTGACCGGTGCCATGAGGCATGCGCCCCATGCCTACCACCTCCTCCACCCGAAACGAGAAACCCAGGCTGGACACCTGCGGCAACACTGCCAGGCGCCTTGCCCGTTCCTGTCCGGCCCAATCGCCCAGCGGGCGGCCCTGCAGCGTTACCCGCCCGCGGTCGGGCGCCAGTTCACCGCACAGCACACTCAGCAGGCTGCTCTTGCCGGCACCGTTGGGACCGAGCACACCCACGACCTGCCCCGGAGGCAACTGCAGGTGAATGTCGTGCAGCACCTCATTGCTGCCCCTGCGCAGGTACAGGCCCTCTGCATGCAACATCAGCCGCGCCCTCGCATCAGCAGGAACAGGAAGAACGGCGCACCAATGAAGGCCGTGACGATACCTATCGGCAGCTCGGCAGGCGCCAGCAGCAGCCGCGCCGCCAGGTCGGCGAACAACATCAGTACACCGCCGGCCAGCAGCGAGGCAGGCAGCACCACACGGTGATCAGGCCCGGCCAGCAGACGTACCAGGTGCGGCACCACCAGGCCGATGAAGCCGATCAACCCGGCTGCCGCCACTGCCGCCCCCACGCCCAGCGCCGTGCAGAACACCAGCTCACGCTTGAGCCGCTCCACGTCAACGCCCAGGTGACGCGCCTCCGACTCACCCAGCAACAGGGCATTCAGCGCCTTGGCCCGGCGCGGCAGCCACACCGCCACCCCTGTCGCCACCAGCAACAATGGCCACAGCCGCTCATAGCTGGCGCCATTGAGGCTGCCAAGGTTCCAGAACGTCAGCGTGCGCAAGGTGGCGTCATCGGCCAGGTAAGAGAACAGCCCCACGGCCGCGCCCCCCAGCGCGGTCATGGCCACGCCAGCCAATAGCATCGTGGCGACGTTGGTCTGGCCATCGCGGCGCCCCAGGCGGTAGACCAGCGCAGTTACCCCAAGCCCGCCGACAAACGCGCAGAACGACAGCAGATAAGGCGCGAAAGCATCCGGCAGGCCGCCAAACCAGGCGCCGCCAACAATGGCAACCGCTGCCCCCATCGCAGCGCCGGCGGCAACCCCTACCAGCCCGGGGTCGGCCAGCGGGTTGCGGAACAGCCCCTGCATGGCCACCCCGGACAGCGCCAGCACCGCGCCCACCGCCAATCCCAACAGGGTACGGGGCAGACGGATCTGGCCAAGGATCATCTCGGCCTGCTGCAGGCCATCTTCGGAAACGCGCAGCCCCAACAGGCGCAGGCCAGCGCGCAGCGTATCGAACATCGGCAGGCTGACTGGCCCCAGCGCCAGTGACAGCCAGATTGCCAACAGGCACAGCAGGCTCAGGCTAATGAACAACGTACGTGGAGAGACCCGCTGTTTCATTGTGCGAAGCTGGCCTGAGCAGCCGGGTAGAAGGTGGCTGCCAGCGACTGCAAGGTCGCCGGTAGCCGAGGCCCGAGCCCGCCGACCAGCAGCGTCGGGTCCAGTGAGACCAGGCGTTTCTCACGCACGGCCCGCGAAGCAGCCAGCGCGGGGTTTTCTTTCAACAGCGCCTGCAAGGCCTGCTCATCGGCCAGCGCCCGGTCGGAAAACACGATCACATCCGGGTCAAGCGCCGCCAAGGCTTCGTTGGAGAAGTTCTTGTAGCCTGGGTGCGCGGCCAGGTTACGCCCACCCGCCTGGTCCAGCAGCCAGTCACCGGCCGTGCCTTGCCCGGCGATCAGCGGCTTGGCCCCGGCATGGCCGACCAGCAGCAACACCCCAGGAGCCTGCTGCCCGGCCTGGGCCAGCTTGACGTTGGCATGCAACGCATCGAGCCGCTGGCGGTAGTCCGCAGCAAGCGCGGACGCTTGCTGCTCTGCACCGAGCAACTGCCCCAGGTGCCTGAGGTTTTCATCTACAGCCGGCAGCTCGGCCTTGCTGGAGAACAACTCGACCCGCACGCCGGCCTTGCGGATTTGCGCCAGTACCGGTGGCGGCCCCATTTCCTCGGTGCCGACCAGCACATCCGGGCGCAGGCTGAGAATGCCCTCGGCCGACAGTTGTCGCTGATAACCCACACTGGGCAAGGCTTTCAACGAGGCCGGGTGCTGACTGGTAGTGTCCACACCAACCAGGCGCGCTTCACCTCCCAATGCGGTTATCCACTCGCTCAAGGCGCCACCCGCGCTGACCCAGCGTTGCGGCAGCTCGGCTGCCAAGGCTTGGGTAGAGAGCACAAGGCTTGCACACAGAGCGAGAAAAGCAGCTGGACGGCGCATCATCGGGTTCCTTCTGAAGGCGGGCTACACGCCTTGTGGCGAGCGGCGGAACTGCGCACCATAGGCAGCCGGGCGCAGCGAATGCGATCAATTTGATAATTATTCGCATTGGAGCGTCAAGCCATCACGTGTTTCACGGGTCATCCTTGCCATGCACTTCCTTTGTACATCCCTTGGCCTCGCTGAGGGCCAAAGCCGCGCCTTCAGCGTAGACGGCCTCGAACTGTTCGGCGTGCGTCGCCAAGGCCAGGTGTACCTGTACCGCAACCGCTGCCCGCATCGGGACATCCCGCTGAACTGGGCAGAGGACGCGTTTCTGGATGACAGCGCCAGCCTCATCCACTGCGCCCATCACGGTGCGCTGTTCCTGATAGAAAACGGCGAATGCGTGGCAGGCCCCTGTGAGGGTGAGCAGCTGCAGCCCCTGGGCTGCCACGAAGACAGCCAGGGCATCTGGTTCAAGGGGTCAGCAGCACCGGCAAGCGGCGATTGATGACGATACCCTCGGCGTCCAGCCGAGTGCCGTAGGCCAGCACCTCCACCCCGTCCGCTACGGCAGCGCGCAGCGCCTGGGCGTAGGCTGTATCAATTTCTTCAGCCGGGCGCACAGCGTCGATACCGGTCAGGTTCACGCAATACAGCTGCACGGCCCGCACGCCCTGCCGGGCCAGCTTTGCCAGCTCACGCAAGTGTTTCGCACCACGTTGAGTCACCGCATCAGGGAAGGCCGCAACTGCAGTGTCGGGGTAGCCCAGCGTCACACTCTTGACCTCGACATAGGCCGGGGCACCCTCGAACTCCAGGCGAAAGTCGATACGGCTGCCTTCCTCGCCATAGGCCACTTCGCGCTTGAGTGCAGTGAAACCGGCCAGTTCAGTGATTGTGCCGGCGCGCAGGGCCTCTTCGACCAACGCATTGGCCCGCCCGGTATTCACGCAGGCCAACCGCCCCTGGGGGGTTTCGCTGATTTCCCAGGTCCCTGGCAGCTTGCGCTTTGGGTCGTTGGAGCGGCTGAACCACACCTGCCCACCTTCACGCATGCAGTTGAGCATGGAGCCGGTATTCGGGCAGTGGATAGTCATCTGCTCGCCGCTGGCCAGTTCGATATCGGCCAGAAAACGCTTGTAGCGACGCAGCAGGCGACCCTGCTCGAGTGTAGGAGAGAAACGCATCAGCCTTGCCAGCTCTGCAGGCCACGGGCAATACGCTGCACCGCTTCTTCCAGGCGCGGCAGGCTCTGGGTATAAGCGAAGCGCACATGGTGCCCGGCCAGGTGGCGACCGAAGTCCAGGCCCGGCGTGAACGCCACGTGCTCGGTTTCCAGGAAGTGTCGGCAGAATGCGAACGCGTCCCCGCCAAAAGCGCTGATATCGGCATACAGGTAGAACGCGCCTTGCGGCTCGACGGCAATGCGGAAGCCCAGTTCACGCAGGGCGGGCAGCAGGTAGTCGCGACGGCGGGCGAATTCGGCGCGGCGCTCTTCGAAAATGGCCAGCGCCTCGGGCTGGAAACAGGCCAACGCGGCATGCTGGGCCATGCTCGGCGCACTGATGTACAGGTTCTGCGCCAGTTTCTCCAGGTCGGCGACCGCACCGGGCGGGGCCACCAGCCAGCCAAGGCGCCAACCGGTCATGCCGAAATACTTGGAAAAACTATTCAGAACAAATGCCGAGTCGTCGACTTCCAGCACGCTTGGCGCGTCCATGCCATAGGTGAGGCCATGGTAGATTTCGTCCACCACCAGATGGCCATGCCGCTCCTGGGTGGTTTTGGCCAGGCAGGCCAACGCCTCGCGCCCCAGCACGGTACCGGTCGGGTTGGCCGGCGAAGCGACCAGGGCTCCGACGGTGTCCTTGTCCCAGTAGCGCTCAACCAGGTCGGCAGTCAGTTGGTAGTTCACATCCGGGCCCACCGGTACCAATTGGGCCCCGCCCTCGACCAGGCGCAGAAAGTGGCGATTGCACGGGTAACCCGGATCGGCCAGCAGCCAGTGCTTGCCCGGGTCCACCAGCAGGCTGCTGGCCAGCAGCAGCGCGCCGGAGCCACCTGGGGTAATAAGGATGCGTTCCGGGTCGATGTTCAGGCCATAGCGCTGCCCATAAAAACCGGCAATTGCCTCACGCAGTGCCGGCAGACCGCGTGCGGCGGTGTAGCGCGTGTGCCCGGCGGCCAGCGCGGCTTGGCCGGCCGCGACGATTGGGGCGGCCGTGGTGAAGTCCGGCTCGCCGATTTCCAGGTGGATCACGTCGTGCCCGGCCGCCTGCAGCTCGTTGGCCCGCGCCAGCAGCGCCATGACGTGGAAAGGTTCGATGGCGCGGCTGCGCGCACTGTAGGGTTGGGCCATGACCTTCTCTCAATTGGGTCTAAACTGGAGATTCTACCTCTGCACACCACCGAACGTACCGCTCAGGCCGGTGTCAATTAGCAGGATCGGGCGGGGTAGCGCACCCCCGATCTATCTGGTAAGTTCGGCGGCTCGCAGTCGCAGGGCCGGCGGTCGCCGGAGATGGAGCATCCTGCGCATTGGATCAGATGAGTGAGAGGCGGTCTATTCATGTCCACCCTAGAAAAGCAAAAAGCCAACCAGAATCTTTATGGGGTTGCACCCTATCAGGAGACCAAGGGTGAGGAGTACATGGGTGAGCCCATGCGCAAGCACTTCACCAAGATCCTCACTGGCTGGAAGCAAGAGCTGATGGTCGGCGTCGACAAGACCGTTGACCATATGAAAGAAGAAGCAGCCAACTTCGCAGATCCCGCAGACCGCGCATCTCAGGAAGAGGAATTCGCCCTCGAACTGCGCAACCGCGACCGCGAGCGCAAGCTGATCAAGAAAATCGATAAAACCCTGCAGAAGATTCAGGACGAAGAGTACGGCTGGTGCGAGTCGTGCGGCATCGAGATCGGCCTGCGCCGCCTGGAAGCCCGCCCTACCGCCGACCTGTGCTTCGACTGCAAGGAAATTGCCGAGAAAAAGGAAAAAACGGTCGGCAAAGGCTGATCTTTCTTCCACCTGAACGGGGCGCATCATGCGCCCCGTTTCATTTATATGCCCAGCCTGACCATGACCGACTCCAGCTACATCGGGCGCTTCGCCCCCACCCCCAGCGGCTTCCTGCACTTCGGCTCGCTGGTCGCCGCCCTCGCCTCCTGGCTCGATGCCCGCGCCGTCAACGGCCGCTGGCTGCTGCGCATGGAAGACACCGACCCGCCCCGGGAAATGCCCGGCGCCCGCGATGCCATCCTCCAGACACTGGAACGTTATGGCCTGCACTGGGATGGCGAAGTGGTATTCCAGAGCCAGCGCCACGATGCCTATGCTGCCGTGGTAGACCGCCTGTTCAACATGGGCCTGGCGTACGCATGCACCTGCTCGCGCAAGCAGCTGGAACGCTACAACGGCATCTACCCAGGCTTTTGCCGCAACGCCGGGCATGCCCGTGAAGGGGCAGCCATCCGCTTGCGGGTGCCAGAGCTGATCTACCGCTTTACCGACCGAGTGCAGGGTGAGTACCAGCAACACCTGGGGCGTGAGGTGGGCGATTTCGTCATCCAGCGTCGTGACGGGTTGTACGCCTACCAGCTGGCCGTGGTGCTGGACGATGCCTGGCAGGGTGTTACCGACATCGTGCGGGGTGCCGACCTGCTCGACAACACCCCGCGCCAGCTGTACCTGCAGGAACTGCTGGGCTTCTCACAGCCGCGTTACCTGCATATTCCGCTGATCGTGCAGCCGGATGGGCACAAGCTGGGCAAGTCGTACCGTTCGCCGCCACTGCAGGCGGAGCATGCTACCCCCCTGCTGCTGCGGGCATTGCGGGCGCTGGGGCAGGAGACAGACCCGGAACTGCTGTTGGCGACGCCGGCAGAGGTGCTGGCAGTCGCGCGCACGCAATGGCGGCCGGAAGCGATCGCGCAGCGGACCACCGTGCCAGAGGCTGATCTGCGCTGAACCTTCCGGCCTCTTCGCGGGCGCGCCCGCGCCCGCAGGGTCCTCAATAAACCTAGAGGCAACGCTTTACCTGTAGGAGCGGGTTCACCCGCGAAGAGGCCGGCACATTCATTCCACCTCTCAAAAACAAAAGCCCAGTAAATTCAAACCCTTGGCGAACGCTGTGGATTCCCGCTAGCATCCCCCCTGCCATTTGCGCCAATAATAAGTTCAAGCCCGCAGCGCCCAACCATCGAGGCCAGCATGTACATCTATCGTTTGGTCCTGCTTCTGGTCGTGGGAATCTACCTGTTCTCCCCGGCCATCATGGACTGGTGGATCGAACCGACCGGAGCCTGGTACCGCCCCTACCTGCTCTGGCTGATCCTGATCGTCGTCACCTTCATCCTGCAGAGCCAACGAGATGCCGATGAGCTTTAGCCTGACCCAGATGATCCTGATTAGCGCCGGGTACCTCATGGTGCTGTTCGGCGTGGCCTGGATCAGCGAGCGCGGGCTGATCCCGCGTTCGATCATTCGCCACCCACTTACCTACACCCTGTCGCTGGGCGTCTACGCCAGTGCCTGGGCCTTCTATGGCTCGGTTGGCCTGGCCTACCAGTACGGCTACGGCTTCCTTGCCTGTTACCTGGGGGTGTCTGGCGCATTCCTGCTGGCGCCGGTGCTGCTCTATCCGATCCTCAAGATCACCCGCACCTATCAGCTGTCATCGCTGGCCGACCTGTTGGCCTTCCGCTTCCGCAGTACCTGGGCCGGGGCCTTGACCACCATCATCATGCTGATTGGCGTGCTCCCGTTGCTGGCCCTGCAGATCCAGGCGGTGGCCGATTCGATCAGCATCCTTACCGGTGAACCGGTCAAGGCCCGGGTGGCCTTTGCCTTTTGCACGCTGATCATTCTGTTCACCATCTTCTTCGGCTCGCGGCACATCGCCACGCGCGAGAAGCATGAGGGGTTGGTTTTCGCCATCGCCTTCGAGTCGGTGATCAAGCTGCTGGCCCTGGGCGGCATCGGCCTGTATGCCTTGTATGGCGTATTCGGCGGCCCGCACGAGCTGGAAGTCTGGCTGTTGCAGAACCAGACCGCCCTTGCCGCCCTGCACACCCCCCTGCAGGAAGGCCCATGGCGCACCCTGCTGCTGGTGTTCTTCGCCTCGGCCATCGTCATGCCGCACATGTACCACATGGCCTTTACCGAAAACCTCAACCCGCGCTCGCTGGTCAGCGCCAGCTGGGGCCTGCCGCTGTTCCTGCTGCTGATGAGTCTTGCCGTGCCGCTGGTGCTGTGGGCCGGCCTGCGCCTGGGCGCCAGCACCAACCCCGAGTACTTCACCCTGGGCCTGGGCATCGCCGCCAACAACCAGGCATTGGCACTGCTGGCCTACATTGGCGGCCTGTCGGCAGCCAGCGGCCTGATCATCGTCACCACCCTGGCGCTGTCGGGCATGGCCCTGAATCACCTGGTGCTGCCGCTTTACCAGCCGCCGGCCGAGGGCAACATCTACCGTTGGCTGAAGTGGACCCGCCGTGCACTGATCGTCGCCATCATCACCGCAGGCTTCATGTTCTACCTGAGCCAGAACTACCACCAGAGCCTGGCCAACCTGGGCATCGTCGCCTTCGTCGCCACCTTGCAGTTCCTGCCTGGGGTGCTGTCGGTGCTCTACTGGCCAACCGCCAACCGCCGCGGTTTCATCGCCGGGCTGCTGGCCGGCACCCTGGTGTGGATGGTGACCATGCTGCTGCCACTTCTCGGCAACTTGCAGGGCTTCTACATTCCGCTGGTGGACATGATCTATGTGCTGGACGACACCAGCTGGCACATGGCAGCCATCGCCTCGCTGGCAGCCAACGTGCTGCTGTTCACCCTGATCTCACTGTTCACCAACGCCAGCACCGAAGAGGTCAGCGCGGCCGAAGCCTGTGCCGTGGATAACGTGCGCCGTCCGCAGCGCCGCGAGCTGCACGCCGCCTCGCCGCAGGAATTCGCCACCCAGCTGGCCAAGCCGCTGGGCGCCAAGGCCGCGCAAAAGGAAGTCGAGCAAGCACTGCGCGACCTCTACCTGCCGTTCGACGAACGCCGCCCCTATGCCCTTCGCCGCCTGCGCGACCGCATCGAAGCCAACTTGTCCGGCCTGATGGGGCCGAGCGTGGCCCAGGACATGGTCGAGACTTTCCTGCCGTACAAGTCCGGCAACGAAAACTACGTGACCGAAGACATCCACTTCATCGAAAGCCGCCTGGAAGACTACCACTCGCGCCTGACCGGGCTGGCCGCCGAACTCGATGCCCTGCGCCGCTACCATCGCCAGACCCTGCAGGAATTGCCCATGGGCGTCTGCTCACTGGCCAAGGACCAGGAAATCCTGATGTGGAACAAGGCCATGGAAGAACTCACCGGCATCGCCGCCAAGCATGTGGTCGGCTCGCGCCTGGTCACCATCGACGAGCCTTGGCGCGGCCTGCTGCAAGGCTTCATCAACGTGCCCGACGAGCACCTGCACAAGCAGCGCCTGGCGCTGGACGGCCAGCCGCGCTGGCTGAACCTGCACAAGGCAGCCATCGACGAGCCACTGGCCCCCGGTAACAGCGGGCTGGTACTGCTGGTGGAAGACCTTACCGAAACCCAGGCACTGGAAGACAAGCTGGTGCACTCCGAGCGCCTGGCCAGCATCGGCCGCCTGGCCGCCGGCGTGGCCCACGAGATCGGCAACCCGATCACCGGCATCGCCTGCCTGGCGCAAAACCTGCGCGAGGAACGCGAAGACGATGGCGAAATCATCGAGTTGTCCAGCCAGATCCTTGACCAGACCAAGCGCGTATCGCGCATCGTCCAGTCGCTGATGAGCTTTGCCCATGCCGGTGGCAGCCACCAGAACAGCGAGGAACCGGTGTGCCTGGCCGAAGTGGCACAAGATGCCATCGGTCTGCTGGCGTTGAACCGGCGCAATTTCGAAGTACAGTTCTTCAACCTTTGCGACCCGGACCATTGGGCCGAAGGTGACCCGCAGCGCCTGGCCCAGGTGCTGATCAACCTGCTCTCCAACGCCCGCGATGCCTCGCCGCCCGGTAGCGCCGTGCGCGTGCGCAGCGAGGTTAACGAGCACACCGTCGACCTGATCGTCGAAGACGAAGGCAGCGGGATTCCGAAGAACATCATGGACCGCCTGTTCGAACCCTTCTTCACCACCAAGGACCCGGGCGAAGGAACCGGACTGGGGCTCGCTCTGGTCTATTCCATCGTGGAAGAGCATTATGGGCAAATCACCATCGACAGCCCGGCCGATATCGAACGGCAACGTGGCACCCGGATCCGCGTGACCCTGCCCCGGCATGTCGTAGCGACGTCCCCTGAAATTCGAGACCGTCGAGAGAATTGAATCAATGCCGCACATTCTGATCGTCGAAGACGAAACCATCATCCGCTCGGCCCTGCGCCGCCTGCTTGAGCGGAACCAGTACCAGGTCAGCGAGGCCGGCTCGGTGCAGGAAGCCCAGGAACGCTTCAGCATTGCCACTTTCGACCTCATCGTCAGCGACCTGCGCCTGCCAGGCGCGCCCGGCACTGAGCTGATCAAGCTCGGCCAAGGCACCCCGGTGCTGATCATGACCAGTTACGCCAGCCTGCGCTCAGCGGTGGACTCGATGAAAATGGGCGCGGTGGACTACATCGCCAAGCCCTTCGACCACGACGAGATGCTGCAGGCAGTAGCGCGTATTCTGCGTGACCGGCAGAACGCCCCCGCTGCTGCACCGCCTGCCGAGCCACGCGCCAGCAATGGCAAGGCTACGCCGTCCGACAAAGGCAGCGCGGCAACAGCCAATGGCGAGATCGGCATCATCGGCTCGTGCCAGCCCATGCAGGACATGTACAGCAAGATCCGCAAGGTCGCGCCTACCGACTCCAATGTGCTGATCCAGGGCGAGTCGGGCACCGGTAAAGAGCTGGTGGCCCGCGCCCTGCACAACCTGTCTCGCCGGGCCAAGGCACCGATGATCTCGGTGAACTGCGCGGCCATCCCCGAAACGCTGATCGAATCCGAACTGTTCGGCCACGAAAAAGGCGCGTTCACCGGCGCCAGCGCCGGGCGCGCCGGCTTGGTGGAGGCCGCCGATGGCGGTACGCTGTTCCTCGATGAAATTGGCGAACTGCCGCTGGAAGCCCAGGCTCGCCTGCTGCGTGTGCTGCAGGAAGGCGAGATACGCCGGGTAGGTTCGGTGCAGTCGCAAAAGGTCGATGTGCGCCTGATCGCCGCGACCCACCGCGACCTGAAAAACCTGGCCAAGGCCGGTCAGTTCCGTGAAGACTTGTATTACCGACTGCACGTCATCGCCCTGAAGCTGCCGGCCCTGCGTGAGCGGGGCAGCGACGTCAACGAGATCGCCAACGTCTTCCTCGCCCGCCAGAGCGCTCGCATCGGCCGCGACGACCTGCACTTCTCGGCCGAGGCCGAGCAAGCCATTCGTCACTACAGCTGGCCCGGTAACGTGCGTGAACTGGAAAACGCCGTGGAGCGCGCGGTAATTCTCAGCGAGAGCGCAGAAATTTCCGCCGAGCTGCTGGGCATCGACATCGAGCTGAGCGACCTGGAAGAGGATGACATCCTCGACAATGCCCTGGTGGTGGCCAACGCGGGCAATGCCAGCCACGAGCCGACCGAAGACCTGTCGCTGGAAGACTACTTCCAGCACTTCGTGCTTGAACACCAGGACCACATGACCGAGACCGAACTGGCACGCAAGCTCGGCGTCAGCCGCAAGTGCCTGTGGGAACGCCGCCAGCGCCTGGGCATCCCACGGCGCAAGAGCAACGCTACCAGCGAATAACCCACCTGCGCACCGCACGCCGTAGCCTATGCGGCGTCGGTGAGACCGAGCGCCGCCCGCGCGGCGCTCGGTCTCACAGGCGCTGAACGTGTCACGGCGAACACCCCAGGTAACACCTCACCTCCCGTAAAAATCTGTTACCCAAGCTTTCCGCCGTAACAGTCCCCGAGGCGTACGGTAACGAAATTACGACATTTTCGACCTGCCAAAAATTGCAGAACCCGCCCAACCCCTTGATTTTACTGAGTTTTGAAAAGTTGGCACGGCACCTGCTATATGTTTGGTACAAGAACAATAACAAGCACTGCAACTCAGAATAAGAACAAGACGAAACGGCTCACGCACAATAAAAACAAGATGGCGGAGGCGCAGCTAACTGATTCTTTTGGAGAGGATGCGTGTTTGGGGCTTGCCCCACAACCAGGCAGAGAACAACAAAAACTGCACTAAAAGCAGCGCCTGAACTGGTTGGATCGACAGATCAACGTGTCATCAGCGGCCAAAGCAATCCGTTTGCTCTTTACCCCCGGTTTGGGGGTCGTTCACAAGCTTCGAGATTTGTGGACAGGGCACTCAACAAAAACAAGAAGCCCAGCAAAAAAACAATAAGAGCACGTAACGACTTCTTGGGGAGCTTAGGCTCCCCTTGTCGTTTCTACCCTTCTGGCAGGCATCCTGCTACCCGCCTACACCATTCCCCGAGTAAATGCTAGAATCCCCGCCCATCATGCGGCCATTCTCCTATTCTTGGCCGAACATTCCTTCACACAGTGCATCCCATGCTGAAGAAGCTGTTCCAGTCTTTCCGCCCGCCCGTACCGGGCCCGCACCACAGGCGCACCACGCCCGAGGTGATCAACAAGAGCCAGCACTCGCTGCAGCGCCACCAGTTCAGCCGTCATGCGGTGAACATCGTGGAGCGCCTGCAAAGCGCCGGCTACCAGGCTTACCTGGTCGGTGGCTGTGTCCGCGACCTGATGCTGGGCATCACGCCGAAGGACTTCGACGTCGCCACCAGCGCCACCCCCGAACAGGTCCGTGCCGAGTTCCGCAACGCCCGCATCATTGGTCGTCGCTTCAAATTGGTCCATGTGCATTTCGGCCGTGAGATCATTGAAGTCGCCACCTTCCGCGCCCACCACTCCGAGGACGACCAGGGCGATGCCCACCGTTCGTCGCATAACGCCAGTGGCCGCATTCTGCGAGACAACGTGTACGGCACCCTGGAAGAGGACGCGCAACGCCGCGACTTCACCATCAACGCCCTGTACTACGATCCGGTCAGCGAGCGCATTCTCGATTACGCCAACGGTGTGCACGACGTGCGCAATCGCCTGCTGCGGCTGATCGGGGACCCGACCCAGCGCTACCAGGAAGACCCGGTGCGCATGCTGCGCGCGGTGCGCTTTGCTGCCAAGCTCGACTTTGGCATCGAAAAGCACACCTACCTGCCGATTCGCGGCCTGGCCCCGATGCTGCGCGAGATTCCACCCGCGCGCCTGTTCGAGGAATGCCTCAAGCTGTTCCTCAGCGGCCAAGGTGCCATCGCCTTCGAAATGCTGGTTGACCTGGAGTTGTTCGAACCGCTGTTCCCGGCCAGTGCCCACGCGCTGGACGAGCGGCCGACCTACACCCACACGCTGATCAGCCAGGCACTGCACAACACCGACCTGCGCGTGAAGCAGGGCAAGCCGGTGACGCCAGCCTTCCTGTTTGCTGCTCTGCTCTGGCCAGCTCTGCCGGCCCGTGTGCTGCACCTGCAGAATCAGGGCGTGCCGCCGATCCCGGCCATGAACGGTGCAGCCCACGACCTGATCGCCGAGCAGTGCGCGCGCATTGCCATCCCCAAGCGTTTCACCCTGCCGATCCGCGAAATCTGGGACATGCAGGAGCGCCTGCCGCGCCGCAGCGGCAAGCGCGCCGACATGCTGCTGGACAACCCGCGTTTCCGCGCCGGTTACGACTTCCTGCTGCTGCGTGAAAGCGCCGGGGAAGAAACCGACGACCTGGGCAAGTGGTGGACCGATTACCAGGACGCAAACGACAGCGAGCGCCGCGAGATGATCCGCGAGCTTGGTAGCCGTGACGACAGTGCCGGCCCGCGCAAGCGCAAGCGCAGCGGCAGCAAACGCAAGCGCAGTGGCGACGAGGCGTTCGAGTGACCATTCGCGCCTACGTAGGCCTGGGCAGCAACCTGGACGCACCTGCCGAGCAGTTGCGTAGCGCCTTGCAGGCGCTCGACCAGGTAGAAGCCACGCGCCTGGTAGCCGCCTCGGCCCTGTACACCAGTGATTCGCTGCTGCCCGGCCAACCGCGCTACACCAACGCTGTCGCCGCCCTGGACACCGCCCTGGCACCACTGGCATTGCTCGATGCGCTGCAGGCCATCGAAAACGACCAGGGCCGCGTGCGCAAGGAACGCTGGGGCCCACGCACGCTGGACCTGGATATCTTGCTGTTCGGTGACCAGGTGCTCGACCAGCCACGCCTGAAAGTGCCGCATTACCACATGCATGCCCGCCCCTTCGTGCTGTATCCGTTGGCCGAGCTGGTACCGGGCGATTTCCGCCTGGCCGATGGTCGTGCCCTCGCGCAACTGCTCGACGAATGCCCGTTCGTCGGCCTGGAACGCCTGTAGACCGGGCGTTCCAGCCTGCATTGCCACCTCGGTAACGCCAGTAACACCCTGATCGTAACAATGCGGTAACAGGGTGATTGACTTCCCCCACCTCGCTCACGACTATAGGCGTCCCGTGTGGCACCAAAGTGCCGCATACCCGTATTTAGGCCCGGACGGACCTGTGCCCGAACATCACGCGCGATGATGTGCCGCTCCGGAAGATGACTACACGCGTTGAATGCAGTCGTTTTTTACAGCGCCTGAACGAGGAATTTCCTACATGCCTGAAGTAACCCTTACCACCCTTAACGGCCTCAAGGCCAAGGGTGAAAAAATCACCATGCTGACCTGCTACGACGCGACCTTTGCCAAGGTCGCCAGCCAGGCCGGCGTTGAAGTGTTGCTGGTGGGCGACTCGCTGGGAATGGTCCTGCAGGGCCACGACAGCACCTTGCCGGTCACCACGGCGGAGATGGCCTACCACACCGCCAGCGTCAAACGCGGCAATGACGGCGCGCTGATCCTCACCGACCTGCCGTTCATGGCCCACGCCACGCCGGAGCAGGCCTTTGCCAACAGCGCCACACTGATGCAGGCCGGCGCCCACATGGTCAAGATCGAAGGCGCAGCCTGGCTGGCCGAAACCATCCGCTTGCTGGCCGAACGTGGTGTACCGGTGTGCGCGCACATGGGCCTGACCCCGCAAACCGTCAACGTGCTGGGCGGCTACAAAGTGCAGGGCCGCCAGGAGGCCCAGGCCCGGCAGATGCGCGCCGACGCCATTGCCCTGGAACAGGCCGGTGCGGCCATGCTGCTGCTCGAGTGCGTACCCAGCGAGCTGGCGGCGGAAATCACCAATGCCGTTGGCATCCCGGTAATCGGCATTGGCGCCGGCAGCGCCACCGATGGCCAGGTACTGGTACTGCACGACATGCTCGGCCTGTCGCTGAGCGGCCGGGTACCGAAGTTCGTGAAGAACTTCATGCAGGGCCAACCGGATATCCATAGCGCCCTCGTCGCTTACGTCGAGGCGGTCAAGCAAGTCAGTTTCCCAGGCAGCGAACACGGGTTCAGTGCATGAATACAGTCAAGACCGTCCGCGAACTGCGCGCGGCAGTGGCCCGCGCGCGCGGTGAGGGCAAACGCATCGGTTTCGTGCCGACCATGGGCAACCTGCACAGCGGCCATGCGGCCTTGGTGACCAAGGCTGCCCAGCGCGCCGATTTCGTGGTCGCCAGTATCTTCGTCAACCCGCTGCAGTTTGGCGCCAACGAAGACCTCGACAAATACCCACGCACCCTGGCAGCCGACCAGGAGCGCCTGGTGCAGGCCGGCTGCAACCTGCTGTTCGCGCCCACCGTGGAAGAGATGTACCCCGACGGCATGAGCGTGCAAACACGCGTCAGCGTGCCCCAGCTTTCCGAAGGCCTGTGCGGCGCCAGCCGGCCTGGGCATTTCGAGGGCGTGGCCACCGTGGTCAACAAGCTGTTCAACATGGTCCAGCCAGACCTTGCCGTGTTCGGCGAGAAGGACTATCAGCAGTTGGCGGTGATCCGCGCCATGGTGCGCGACCTGAACATGCCGATCCAGATCATCGGCGAACCCACCGTGCGTGCCGAAGACGGCTTGGCGCTGTCGTCGCGCAATGGCTACCTCACGCCAGAGCAGCGTACTGCTGCGCCAGCGCTGTACCGCACACTGCAGCACATTGCAGCGGGCATCGGCCGTGGCCAGCGGGATTTTGCCGCGCTGGTCGCTGAAGGCCTGGCGCAACTGAGCGCAGCGGGTTTCCGCCCGGATTACCTGGAAGTACGCCATGCCGTAAGCTTGCGCCCGGCAATGATCGATGATCGAGACCTGGTGGTGATTGCGGCGGCTTACCTGGGTAACACACGGTTGATCGACAACCTCTACCTGCATGTGGAAGAGAAGACCGCATAACGGTCCTGGGTTGCCTTACAGCCCATTCGCGGGCAAGCCCGCTCCTGCACGTTTACCTGTAGGGGCGGGCTTGCTTGCAATGCCCCCAAAATCCCCCTGCCATACCCATTCCCAGCACGTGGCCTTTGCCTATAATGGTGCCAGCCTGAACCCGGCAACGACTGCCGTGTCCAAGCCCTCACCACGCACCAAGGGAACCCCGCGCAATGGCGTATTACCGTACACCCCACGATGTGACGGCCCTGCCCGCCTGGCAGGCGCTTCAGAAACACCGCGACGCCATGCAAAGCTTTAGCATGCGCGAAGCCTTCGCCGCCGATGCCAAGCGCTTCGACCAGTTTTCCCTTAGCGCTTGCGGCCTGTTCCTCGACTACTCAAAAAACCTGATCACTGAGCAAAGCCGCGACCTGCTGGTCAGCCTGGCCAATGAAGTGGGCCTGCAAGACGCCATCAAGTCGATGTTCAGCGGTGAGATCATCAACGCCTCCGAAGGCCGCCCGGTGCTTCACACCGCCTTGCGCCGGCCCGTAGGTGACAAACTCAGCGTCAACGGCGTGAACGTCATGCCGGAAGTGCACAAGGTGCTCAACCAGATTACCGAACTGGTCGGCCGCATTCACGATGGCCTGTGGCGCGGCTACAGCGAAAAGCCGATCACCGACGTGGTCAACATTGGCATTGGCGGTTCGTTCCTGGGCCCCGAGCTGGTGTCCGAAGCGCTGCTACCCTATGCCCAGCGCGGCGTGCGCTGCCACTACCTGGCCAATATCGACGGCAGCGAGTTCCACGAGCTGTCGGCCAACCTGCGCGCCGAAACCACCCTGTTCATCGTCTCGTCGAAGTCGTTCAACACCCTCGAGACGCTGAAAAACGCCATGGCCGCGCGTACCTGGTACCTGGCCCAAGGCGGCTCGGAAGCCGAGCTGTACCGCCATTTCATTGCAGTTTCCAGCAACAAGGCCGCTGCTGTAGCGTTCGGCATCCGCGAAGAAAACATCTTCCCGATGTGGGACTGGGTGGGCGGGCGCTACTCGCTGTGGTCGGCCATCGGCCTGCCGATCGCCCTGGCCATCGGCACTGCCAACTTCAAGGAACTGCTGTCCGGCGCCTACACCATGGACCAGCACTTCCAGACCGCACCGTTCGACAAGAACATGCCGGTGCTACTGGCCTTGCTGGGCGTGTGGTATGGCAACTTCTGGGACGCGAACAGCCACGCGATCCTGCCGTACGACCACTACCTGCGCAACATCACCAAGCACTTGCAGCAGCTGGACATGGAATCCAACGGCAAGAGCGTATTGCAAGACGGTACCCCGGTGAAGACCGACACCGGGCCGGTAATCTGGGGCGGCGTGGGCTGCAACGGCCAGCATGCCTATCACCAGTTGCTGCACCAGGGCACCCAGTTGATTCCGGCCGACTTCATCGTGCCAGTGGTGAGCTTCAACCCGGTGGCCGACCACCACCAGTGGCTGTACGCCAACTGCCTGTCGCAGAGCCAGGCGCTGATGCTGGGCAAAACCCGCGAGGAGGCCGAAGCCGAATTGCGCGCTAAAGGCCTCAACGAAGCAGACATCGAAAAGCTGGCCCCGCACAAGGTGATCCCGGGTAACCGCCCGAGCAACACGTTGGTGGTCGAGCGCATCAGCCCGCGCCGGCTGGGTGCGCTGGTGGCCATGTACGAGCACAAGGTGTTCGTACAGAGCGTTATCTGGGGTATCAACGCCTTCGATCAGTGGGGCGTCGAGCTGGGCAAGGAGCTGGGCAAGGGCGTTTACCAGCGCTTGGTCGGTAGCCTGGAAGACAGCGCCGAAGACGGTTCCACCCAAGGCCTGATCAACTACTTCCGCGGCCGTCACCGCGGTTGATCCGAGCTTGTGCCGGCCTCTTCGCGGGTAAACCCGCCTACCAGCGTTACTTCGTAGGAGCGGGTTTACCCGCGAAGAGGCCGCCACAGGTTGAACACCGCTCCCAGCTACACTGTCCTATCGAATAGCCGTTGCAGTCCATCGCCCCTTACAAGAGCAGGACCACCCGCCATGTTCGATATCCGCAAATACCCCCAGGCCCTGGCCGTCAGCCAGTCCGCCGCCCTCACCCCCGAAGACTACCGCCGCCTCTACCGCCAGTCGGTCGAAGACCCAGACACCTTCTGGGCCGAACAGGCCAAACGTCTGGACTGGATCAAGCCTTGGTCAAGCGTGCAGCAATGCGACCTGCATACCGGCAAGGCCCGCTGGTTCGACGGTGCGCAACTCAACGTCAGCTACAACTGCATCGACCGTCATCTGGCCCAGCGCGGCGAGCAAACGGCCCTGCTGTGGGAAGGCGACGATCCCAAGGACTCCAAGGCCATCACCTACCGCGAACTGCACCGTCAGGTCTGCCGCCTGGCCAATGCAATGAAAGCGCGCGGTGTGAAGAAAGGCGACCGGGTGTGCATCTACATGCCAATGATTCCCGAGGCCGCCTTTGCCATGCTCGCCTGCACCCGCATCGGCGCCATCCACTCGGTGGTGTTCGGCGGTTTCTCCCCCGATGCGCTGCGAGACCGCATTCTCGATGCCGACTGCCGCACCGTGATCACCGCCGATGAAGGCGTGCGTGGCGGCAAACGCATCCCGCTGAAACAGAACGTCGACAAGGCCCTGGCCAGTTGCCCTGCGGTCAGTAGCGTATTGGTGGTGCGTCGCACTGGCGGCGATGTTGCGTGGACCGAGGGCCGCGACCTCTGGTATCACGAAGCGACGAAGGATGCCGGCGACGACTGCCCCCCAGAACCGATGGAGGCCGAAGACCCGCTGTTCATCCTCTACACCTCCGGCAGCACCGGCAAACCCAAAGGGGTGCTGCATACCACCGGCGGCTACCTGCTGCAGGCAACGATGACCTTCAAGGTGGTGTTCGATTATCGTGACGGCGAGGTGTTCTGGTGCACCGCCGATGTCGGCTGGGTGACCGGCCACAGCTACATCGTCTATGGCCCGCTGGCCAATGGCGCAATCTCGCTGATGTTCGAAGGCGTGCCCAACTACCCGGATACCTCGCGTTTCTGGCAAGTGGTGGACAAGCACCAGGTGAACATTTTCTATACCGCCCCGACCGCCCTGCGCGCACTGATGCGCGAGGGCTCTGCGCCACTGCAGGGCACCTCACGCAAAAGCCTGCGCCTGCTGGGCAGCGTCGGCGAGCCGATCAACCCGGAAGCCTGGGAATGGTATTTCGAGGAGGTCGGGCAGAAGCGCTGCCCGATTGTGGATACCTGGTGGCAGACCGAAACCGGCGGCATCATGCTCACCCCGCTGCCCGGCACGCAGTCACTCAAACCCGGCTGCGCTACCCAGCCAATGTTCGGCGTGCAGCCGGTGCTACTGGACGAAAAAGGCAAACTGATCGAAGGCCCCGGCGCCGGCGTGCTGGCAATCAAAGCCAGCTGGCCCGGGCAGATCCGCAGTGTCTACGGCGACCACCAGCGGATGGTCGACACCTACTTCAAGCCCTTGCCCGGCTACTACTTCACTGGCGACGGTGCCCGCCGCGATGCCGATGGCGACTACTGGATCACCGGGCGCATCGACGATGTGATCAACGTGTCCGGGCACCGCATTGGCACCGCTGAAGTGGAAAGCGCACTTGTGCTGCATGACAGCGTGGCCGAAGCCGCGGTGGTCGGCTACCCCCACGACCTCAAGGGCCAAGGCGTCTACGCCTTCGTCACGACCATGAATGGCGTGACACCAGATGACACGCTTAAGGCCGAGCTGCTGGCCCTGGTCAGCAAGGAAATCGGCAGCTTCGCCAAGCCTGAGCTGATTCAGTGGGCGCCAGCGCTACCCAAGACGCGCTCAGGCAAGATCATGCGGCGTATACTGCGCAAAATCGCCTGCAATGAGCTGGAAAACCTGGGCGATACCTCGACCCTGGCCGACCCAAGCGTGGTACAGGGCCTGATCGACAAACGCCTCAACCAGTAACCGGCGGCCGCAAATCTGGCCGCCCTGTACAGCAGGTCGCCATGGAAGCCCTTCGTCGCCGTATCGAAACCCAGGTCATGAGCCTCACTGGGCTGGCCCTCGGCCAGCTCGACCTGGAATCGCCCAAGGGCGACCCCGGCCTGTTCGGCCCGCACAGTATTAGCTGGCGGGTACATGGCGACTTCCCGAGCATGCTGGTCGGTGGCATCAGCGCGCTGATGCTGCAGTTGTTGCATCCCTTGGCCTTGGCCGGTGTGTGGGACCACTCCAATTTTCGTGAAGACTTGCTCGGCCGCTTGCGCCGCACCAGCCAGTTCATTTCCGGCACCACCTTCGGCGCCACTGGCGATGCCGAGTGGCTGATCGACAAAGTGCGCACCATTCACCTGCAGGTCACCGGCACTGCACCGGATGGCCGCCCTTATGCGGCCAGCGACCCGGATCTGTTGACCTGGGTGCATGTAGCGGAGGTCAGCCGTTTCCTCGCCGCCCACCTGCGTTACCGCAACCCACACCTGCCACGCGCCGAGCAGGATGCCTATTACAACGAAATCGCCCTGATCGCCGAGCGTCTTGGTGCCCGTGACGTGCCGCGCTCGTGCCAGCAAGTTGAAGACTATCTGCAACACATACGCCCGCAGCTGCACTGTGATGCGCGCAGCCATGAGGTGATACGAATCCTGCTCGACGCCCCTGCTCCCAGCCGCCTTGCACAGCCGGTTGGCAAACTGATGCTGCACGCGGGTATCGACTTGCTGCCCGGCTGGGCCCAGGCACTGCTCGGCCTGCAGCACGGGCCCCTGCAGCAGCGCCTGATCCGCCTGGGCCTGCGCCGCACCGCGCCGGTACTGCGCTGGGCAATGCGCGACGGCTCGGCACACCGGGCCAAACGGCGAATGGGCATTGATTGAGCGAAAAGGGTGGCCACTGCGGAACTGATTTAACGTGCCATACTCCAAGCACTCCTGCTTAGACAGACGAAGCGACACATGTACAAAGGATTGACTCGCGCCGCTGGCGCAATCGTGGCCTTGGTAGCCCTGTATAGCCTGCTTGGCTTTCTCATTCTTCCTGGTGTCGCACTGCGCATTGTCAACCAGCAGTTGGCCCAATACGCCACCGTGCCGGCCCAACTCGAACGGATCGAACTTAACCCCTTTAGCCTCGAGCTGACGCTGTGGGGCCTGCAGATCGGCGAGCCGGGCAAGGAGCAGGTCGGCTTCGAGCGTCTTTACGCTAACGCCTCCCTCGACAGCCTGTGGACAAAAGCCCTGCATCTGGAAGCGGTGGAACTCGACAAACCGCGCAACGAAGTGCTGTTCGCCAAGGACGGTACCCTCAACCTGACCGGGTTGTTCAAACTCCCGGCCAACGAAGCCAAACCCGAAGAGCCGCCCAGCGACCCGTTCCCGCTGCGTATTGGCAGTATCAGGCTCGTCGACGGCTACCTGCACTTCGAGGACCTGCGGCCCAGCGAGCCGATCGAGTTCCTCTACGACAACATGAATCTGGAGCTGAAAAACCTCAGCACCCTGCCCAACGACAACGCCGACATGACCTTGGTGGCCAGCGGCCCCAATGGCGGACGCATCGACTGGAAGGGCACGCTGAGCCTGTCGCCGATCGCCTCCGAAGGCACACTGAAGGTCACAGACGGCAAGATGAAGCTGTTCTGGCCCTACGTGCGCGATGCCGTGCCACTGGTGCTGGAAGACGGCGTGGTAAGCCTCGATACGCACTACAAGCTCAACCTCGCCAAACAGACCGAGCTGCTGCTGGATAACGTCTCCGTGCGCATCGCGCCCTTCGCCATCAAGGCGCCCGATGGCCGACCGTTGGCACGCCTGGCCAGCCTGGAGGTTAGCGAAACCTCCATTGACCTGGTCAAGCAGCAGGTCACGGTGGGCAAGGTTCGCAGCGAAAAGCTCGAAACCTGGGCGGCGCTGGAAAAAGATGGCCAGCTCGACTGGCAGAAGCTGTTCGCCAGCCAACCCGCCAAGGCCACGCCGAAGGAAAAGGCCGAGCCGGCGGCCGCAGCACCTACGCCTGAAGAGAAAGCGGCCAAAGAGCCAAGCAAACCCTGGCAAGTGCTGCTCAAGGACGTGCAGTTGCGCAACTACCTGGTACACCTGGAAGATCGCAGCCAAAAGGCACCGGTAGCCTTGGACATTGGTCCTCTCAATGCCGACCTGCAAGGTTTCGACAGCCTCAACCAGTCGCCCTTCACCCTCAAACTCGATACAGGTGTGGGTAAGCAAGGCAAGCTGCAGGCTGCAGGCCAGGTCAACCTGGCACCGATATGGGCAAAGCTGGATGTGAGCACCCGCGACATCGACCTGCGTGTAGCCCAGGCCTACATCAGCCCGTTCATCCTGCTGGAGCTGCGCAGCGGCATGCTCTCGAGCGACCTCAAGGTCGACCTGAAGAACACCGCGCCGCTGGCCTTCAATGTGACCGGCAAGGCGCAGGTCAGCCAGTTGCATACCCTCGACACCATCAAGAGCCGCGACTTCGTCAAATGGCAGCAGGTGAACGTCGACGGCTTGTCCTACGTGCACGGCGATGCTCTGTCGATCGACAAGGTGACCCTGCTGCAGCCCTATGCACGCTTCATCATCAACGAAGACCGCACCACTAACGTGAATGATCTGCTGATCCCGCAACCGGCCGACGCCCCGGCGAGCAGCCAGCCCAAGCCGACCACGGCCAGCAGCAACAAGCCGCTTGGCATCCATATCGGGCAGATCGACATCAATGACGGCTCGGCCAACTTTGCCGACCTGTCGCTAACCCCCAACTTCGCCACAGCCATCCAGCAACTCAACGGACAGATCGGCACCATCGACAACCGCAAGCCACAGCCGGCCAAGGTCGACGTCAAGGGCAAGGTAGACCGCTACGCACCGGTTACCATCAAGGGCGCACTCAACCCGTTCAATCCACTGGCCAGCCTGGACATTGCCACCAGCTTCAAGCGCGTCGAACTGACCACGCTCACGCCCTACTCCGGCAAGTTCGCCGGTTTCCGCATCCGCAAGGGGCGGCTGAACCTGGACCTGCACTACTTGATCACCAACGGCCAGCTCAAGGCCGAGAACAAGGTAGTAGTGGAGCAACTGCAGCTGGGCGAGAAAGTCGACAGCCCGGATGCGGTCGACCTTCCGATCCGCCTGGCGGTGGCATTGCTGAAGGATACCGAGGGCAAGATCTCGATCGAGCTGCCGGTGTCTGGCGACCTCAACAACCCGCAATTCAGCGTGATGCCGATTGTTTGGCAAACCCTGCGCAACCTGGTGCTGCGCGCGGCGCAGGCGCCATTCAAATTCATTGGCGGGCTGATCAGCGGCGGTAGCTCGGAAGACCTTGGCAATGTGGCGTTCGCCCCCGGCTCCAGCGAACTCAGCGGCGAGGCGCAGTCGTCCCTGGACAAGCTGGCATCCGCGCTGAAAGAGCGCCCGGAACTGCGCCTGGAAATCGAAGGCACCAGCGCCCAGGCCAGCGACGGCCCTCTGATTGCCCAACAGCGCCTTGAGCGTGAGTACCAGGCCACCTGGTACAAGATCCTGCAGCGACGGGGTGACAAGGTGCCGGCCAATGCCTCGATGCTGGTCGTGGACGACAGCGACAAGCCCGCGATGCTCGAAGGCATTTACCGCACCCGCCTGAAACAGCAGCCGCCAGCAGAATGGGAGCAACTGAGCCGTGACGAGCGTACCGCCAAGCTGCGCGCCGCGGTGATCAAGTCTTGGGCTGAGAGTACCGCCTTGCTGCGTACACTGGGCCAGGAACGGGCCAGCAGCATCAAGGACTACCTCGTGGACAAGGGCAAGCTTGAAGATGACCGGGTGTACTTCATCGACACCAGCCTGGGGCAGCCTGAAAGCGATGGGCGGGTGATTACGCCGATGCATCTGGATGCCGAGTAATCGCCTCCGGCAGGCCTGACCTCTTTCGCAGGCACGCCAGCCCCCACAGACCTACGCACTACCTGTGGGAGCGGGCGTGCCCGCGAAGAGGCCAGTACGGGCTTCAAACCAACCGCTGCCCCGACACCGCCGGGTGATACAGCGGTTGAACCTTGTTCCCGGCCGGGTCCAGCAGGTGGAAGCTGCGTGCGCCGTCACCATGGTTGAACGGCCGGTCGAGCAAGGTCACGCCATGAGCCTTGAAGTACTGGTACCAGGCTTCCAACTCCTCCACGCTGTCGACAATGAACCCGTAGTGATCCAGGGTCTGCAACCCGTTGGCCGCCCCTGCCCCGCGCCCCAATGACAGGTTGTCGTTACCGCAGGTGAGGTACACCAGGTCCTCATTGGCGCGGTTCAGCACTTCCATGCCCAGCACATCGACGTAGAAGCGTTCACACTCCTCCAGGTTAGGCACCAGCAGGGCAATGTGGCGCAAGCCATTCAGGCGGCCAGGGCGAGCAGGCAATTCGGACATTGGCGGGGCTCCATTTTTGTATACAATTCATTATTGAATTTAAAACAAAAGGAGAGATTTGTGTATAGCCTGTTCATCAAGACCCGAGTGAAGCCTGGATGCGCCGAAGCGTTCCTCAGTGCAATCAAGGTCAATGCTGCAGCTTCCGTGGCGAGTGAGCCAGGCTGCCTGGTGTTCGATGTGTCGCAGGACCGGGTCGATCCGGAGGTGATCTACCTGTACGAAATCTACCGCGATGATGCGGCGTATGACGCGCATACCCAGACCGCGCATTTTCGCGACAGCCGCCCATTGGTGGCGCCTCTGATCCTTGAACAGGAATGCTTCGAAAGCGATGTGATCGCGCGCAACCCGGTGTATTGAGCGCAAGAAAAAGCCCTGGCACGGGCCAGGGCTTTGATGAAAGTGGCCAAATCCATTTGGCCGACGGGACATTCCTTATTCGGCTTTCAGGCCATCAGACATTACGCTCTTGACGCCTTTGATGTTCTTGGTGATGCGCACCGCTTCTGCTTTCTGCGATTCGGTAACCTTCACATCAGAAGACAGCGAAACAACACCTTGGCTGGTCTCGACTTTGATGTCGCTGCCTGGGATGCCTTTTTCAGTCAGCAGATCAGCTTTGACCTTGGTAGTGATCCAAGTGTCGGAGCCTTCTTGCTTGGCGTTGTCGACGGTGTTGGCCGCCAACATGACTGGAGCCTGGGTTGGCTCAGCGGCGAATGCACCGTTAGCCATGGTCAGGGTCAGAGCGGTAGCAGTAGCGGCAGCAATGGCGAACTTCTTCATGTGGGTCACTCCTGTTTTTCGAAGGGTCTGCGCCGTATGTCCTGGCGTCAGGTATGAAGGTAGTTGCATGGGCTGTGCCAGCTTGGCTTCTCCGTTTATTTCCTTTTAAATCAATCAGTTAGCAACACGCCATCACTGCTGCGGTCGTGCATTTTGCAATCTGCGCGGTAAACCTGCATGCAAGATGCAAGTCCGCAAAAGGTTCCCGCCCACATGAAAAAAGGGCCCCGAAGGGCCCTTTCTCTATTGCGTGACGGTCACTTAGACGCCCGAGGCCTTGGCCGCAGCAACGTCTTTGATCGACAGCTTGATACGGCCGCGGTTGTCCACGTCTAGTACCAGCACTTCGACTTCCTGGCCTTCTTTGAGGATGTCGGTGACTTTCTCGACGCGAGCATCGCTCAGCATGGAGATGTGCACCAGGCCGTCCTTGCCAGGCAGGATGTTGACGAAGGCGCCGAAATCGACAATGCGCTCGACCTTGCCGACGTAGATCTTGCCGATCTCGGCCTCGGCGGTGATGCCCAGGATGCGCTGCTTGGCAGCATCTGCCGCTTCCTTGGTTTCGCCGAAGATCTTGATCGAGCCGTCGTCTTCGATGTCGATCGAAGCCTTGGTCTCTTCGCAGATGGCGCGAATGGTGGCGCCGCCTTTACCGATGACGTCACGGATCTTGTCGGTGTCGATCTTCATCGCGATCATGGTCGGGGCGTTGGCCGACAGTTCGGTACGCGACTGGCCAATGACCTGGTTCATCTGGCCGAGGATGTTCAGGCGCGCTTCCAGGGCTTGGCCCAGGGCGATTTCCATGATCTCTTCGGTGATGCCGTTGATCTTGATGTCCATCTGCAGCGCGGTGACGCCTTTGGCGGTACCGGCTACCTTGAAGTCCATGTCGCCCAGGTGGTCTTCGTCACCCAGGATGTCAGTCAGGACTGCGAACTTGTCGCCTTCCTTGACCAGGCCCATGGCGATACCGGCAACTGGCGCCTTCATCGGCACACCGGCGTCCATCAGGGCCAGGGAAGCACCGCAGACCGAAGCCATGGAGCTGGAACCGTTGGATTCGGTGATTTCCGAAACCACACGGATGGTGTACGGGAACACGTCAGCAGCAGGCAGCATGGCCTGAACCGAACGGCGGGCCAGACGGCCGTGGCCGATTTCGCGACGGCCAGCACCGCCCATGCGGCCACACTCACCTACCGAGAACGGTGGGAAGTTGTAGTGCAGCATGAAGGGGTCTTTCTTCTCGCCTTCGAGGGTGTCCAGCAGCTGGGCATCACGGGCAGTACCCAGGGTCGCAACGACCAGGGCCTGGGTTTCGCCACGGGTGAACAGTGCCGAACCGTGAGTTTTCGGCAGCACACCCACTTCGATGTTCAGCGGGCGCACAGTCTTGGTGTCGCGGCCGTCGATACGTGGCTTGCCGTTGACGATGTTTTCGCGAACGGTGCGGTATTCGATTTCGCCGAAGATGTCTTTTACTTCGGAAGCCGAAGGCTGGCCTTCTTCACCGGAGAACTTGGCAACCGCCTGGTCACGCAGCTCACCCAAACGCGCATAGCGGTCGGCTTTGACGGTGATGGTGTAGCCCTGCGAAACCGCTTCGCCGAACTCGGCGCGGATAGCATTGAACAGCTCGGTGTTGGCAACGGCAGGTTTCCAGTCCCAAGTCGGCTTGCCAGCTTCGGCAGCCAGCTCCTTGACAGCCTGGATAACAGCCTGGAATTCGTCGTGGGCGAACAGTACGGCACCCAGCATCTGGTCTTCGGTCAGCTCTTGAGCTTCCGATTCAACCATCAGTACGGCGTCGGAGGTACCGGCAACGACCATGTCCAGGCTCGAGGCAGCCAGTTGCTCGTAGGTCGGGTTCAGCAGGTAGCCAGTGCTTTCGTGGAAGGCAACGCGGGCAGCGCCGATCGGGCCTTCGAACGGAATGCCGGAAATGGCCAGGGCAGCCGAGGTACCGATCATCGCGGCGATGTCCGGGTCGGTCTTCTTGCTGGTGGAAACCACGGTGCAGACAACCTGCACTTCGTTCATGAAGCCTTCCGGGAACAGCGGACGGATCGGACGGTCGATCAGGCGCGAGGTCAGCGTCTCTTTCTCGGAAGGACGGCCTTCACGCTTGAAGAAGCCACCTGGGATCTTGCCAGCGGCGTAGGTCTTTTCCTGGTAGTGAACCGACAGCGGGAAGAAACCCTTGCCTGGATCAGCCTGTTTGGCGCCTACCACAGTCACCAGCACGGTGACGTCGTTGTCGACGGTAACCAGCACGGCGCCGGTTGCCTGACGGGCAATACGGCCCGTTTCGAGAGTGACGGTCGATTGACCGAACTGGAAAGTCTTGATTACCGGGTTCACGGTTTCCTACCTTTTTCAGTGGCTCTTGGGGGAACTGGTTTCTTGCGAATTCTTGGGCAGAACGGGGAATCGGCCCCATTGACCGTCCAGATACAACACGAGGCTGGGAGCCTGGCACCAAGCGGAAAAACCGCTCAGCATTGCCAGGCTGCCAACCTCGGAGATACGCGTGAAGTGCCCAACGGCAGCGCTGCAAAACAGCCCTGCCGAAGCCTGCGACACCCCACGCACACCACTGACCAGGCCGCTATCAGCGACGCAGGCCCAGGCGACCGATCAGGGCGCTGTAACGAGTGGTGTCTTTGCCCTTCAGGTAATCCAGCAGCTTACGACGCTGGTTGACCATACGGATCAGACCACGACGGGAGTGGTGGTCTTTATCGTTGGCCTTGAAGTGGCCTTGCAGCTTGTTGATGTTGGCGGTCAGCAGAGCAACCTGCACTTCCGGGCTACCGGTATCGCCGGCGGCTTGCTGGTATTCGGCAACGATCTGAGCTTTTTCTTCAACGCTGAGGGCCATTTGGCTTCTCCTGATAACGGATCCCGCAAGCGGGGTCCAATAGGCCAGGGACAAATCCCTGTATTAATAAAAAAGGTGTGACCGTGCCTACTGACAGCCACCCTTGATGCCGTGGGGCTCGGCAACTGCCTGACCCCGCGGTTTCGGTCATTCCGACCGAATCAGCCGACGCGGCGCAATGCGCCCGTCTTCGCTCACTTCACCGATACCGATGAAGCGTGCGTTGTGATCCTGTACCCGCACCATGCCAAATTGTGGCGCGTCCGGCGCGCGTACCGCCTGGCCATGCAGCCAGTAGAACGCACTGTGTTCCGACAGGCTGACCAACGGCCAGTCCTGCAGCCCGCTGTCCGATGGCATCAGGAAGCGGTCGAGCGCTTCGTTGCCACCTTCGGCATGGGCCTGTTCGAGTTCCTCGAGGGTGACCGTCTGTGCCAGCGCAAAGGGCCCTGCCTGGGTCCTGCGCAGCTCGGCGACATAGGCGCCGCAACCAAGGGCTTCACCGATATCCTCCACCAGCGTGCGGATATAGGTGCCTTTGCTGCATCCTACGCTCAACCGTGCACGGGTGCCTTCGCACTCGAGCAACTCCAAGCGGTTAATAGTAACAGAACGCGCCTCACGCTCCACTACCTCTCCTGCACGTGCCAGTTTGTACAGCGGCTGGCCGTCACGCTTGAGCGCCGAGTACATAGGCGGTATCTGGCTGATCGGGCCGCGGAAACGGGGCAGCAGCGCTTCGATGTCGGCGCGACCAACGGTCACGTCGCGGGTCTGCAGCACCTCACCCTCAGCATCGCCGGTGTTGGTAGTCTGCCCCATCTGCATGACGGTTTCGTAGCCCTTGTCGGAATCCAGCAAGTACTGCGAAAACTTGGTCGCTTCACCGAAGCACAGCGGCAACACGCCGGTCGCCAGCGGGTCTAGGCTACCGGTATGGCCGGCCTTTTCCGCGTTCAGCAGCCAACGCACTTTCTGCAAGGCGGCATTGGACGTGAAGCCCAGCGGCTTGTCGAGCAGGATGATGCCGCTGACATTGCGGCGGATACGTTTGACCTGGGCCACCGCTTACTCCTTGGTGTCCGACTCGTCGGCATCCTTGTGCAGGCGGTCTTCGGCCACTGCACGCTCGATCAGCGCCGACAGGTGCACACCACGGCTGACACTTTCATCGAAATGGAAGTGCAGCTGCGGCACGCTGCGCAGTTGCATCGAACGCCCCAGGTGCAGACGCAGGAAGCTGGCGGCGCTATTCAATGCCTTGAGCGATTGCTGCACGGCATCCGGGGTTTCCTCGCCCATGACGGTGATGAACACCTTGGCATGGCCCAGGTCACGGCTCACGTCCACGGCGGTGATAGTCACCAGACCGACACGCGGGTCCTTGACTTCGCGACGGATCAGCTCGGCCAGCTCGCGCTGCATCTGATCGCCAATACGTTGGGTACGGCTATATTCTTTGGCCATTCTTGCTACCTGTAACTTAAAGCGGCAAACGCCCGGACAGACGAATGCCTGACCGGGCGCTACCTGAAGAGGTACCGCAAGCCGCCCTGTAGCAGGCGCTTGCGGCTCGCTCGCCCTTAGAGGGTACGAGCCACCTGGACTTTCTCGAAGACTTCGATCTTGTCGCCGACCTTGACGTCGTTGTAGCTCTTGACGCCAATACCGCACTCCATGCCCGAACGGACTTCGGAAGCATCGTCCTTGAAGCGACGCAGCGATTCCAGCTCGCCTTCGAAGATCACAACGTCATCACGCAGTACGCGAATCGGACGGTTGCGGTACACGGTACCCTCGATGACCATACAGCCAGCGATGGCGCCGAACTTCGGCGAACGGAACACGTCACGTACTTCGGCGACACCCAGGATATTCTCGCGAACATCGCTGCCGAGCATGCCGGTCAGGGCCTTCTTGACGTCTTCGATGATGTCGTAGATCACGTTGTAATAACGCATATCCAGACCTTCCTGCTCGACGATCTTGCGCGCACCGGCATCGGCACGCACGTTGAAGCCGAACAGTACTGCATTCGAAGCCAGCGCCAGGTTGGCGTCGCTCTCGGTGATACCACCGACGCCACCACCAATCACGCGCACTTGCACTTCGTCGTTGCCCAGGCCGCCGAGCGAACCCTGCAGCGCTTCCAGAGAACCACGCACATCGGTCTTGAGAACGATGTTGAGGGTTTTCTTCTCTTCCTGACCCATGGTCTCGAAGATGTTTTCCAGCTTGCCGGCGTGAGCGCGGGCCAGCTTGACCTCGCGATACTTGCCTTGACGGAACAGGGCAACTTCACGGGCTTTCTTCTCGTCGGCAACCACGGACAGCTCGTCACCGGCTTCCGGAGTACCGTCCAGGCCGAGGATTTCGACCGGGATCGACGGGCCAGCTTCCTTCACAGGCTTGCCGTTCTCGTCGAGCATGGCGCGTACGCGGCCATAGTTGGAACCGCACAGGACCATGTCGCCCTGACGCAGGGTACCGTCCTGAACCAGGATGGTCGCCACCGGGCCACGGCCCTTGTCCAAGCGCGATTCGACGACCACACCACGACCTGGCGCGGTTGGGGTAGCGGTCAGTTCGAGGATCTCGGCCTGCAGCAGAACGGCTTCGAGCAGCTCGTCGACACCGGTACCCATCTTGGCCGAAACCTTGACGAACGGCGTGTCACCACCCCAGTCCTCGGAGGTAACGCCTTCGACGGACAGCTCGTTACGGATGCGATCGAGGTCAGCACCTGGCTTGTCGATCTTGTTCACTGCAACGACCAGCGGAACACCGGCTGCCTTGGCATGCTGAACGGCTTCGCGGGTTTGCGGCATCACACCGTCGTCCGCCGCCACCACCAGGATGACAATGTCGGTCGCCTTGGCACCACGGGCACGCATCTGGGTAAACGCAGCGTGACCTGGGGTATCGAGGAAGGTGACCATGCCGCGGTCGGTTTCCACGTGGTAGGCACCGATGTGCTGGGTGATACCACCGGCTTCGCCAGCGGCAACCTTGGCACGACGGATGTAGTCGAGCAGCGAGGTCTTACCATGGTCAACGTGACCCATGACGGTAACCACCGGCGCACGCGACTCGGTCTGGCCTTCGAACTTCAGCGATTCGGCCAGGGAGTCTTCCAGGGCGGTGTCGCTGACCAGCGTGACCTTGTGGCCCAGCTCTTCGGCGATCAGCTGAGCGGTTTCCTGGTCGAGCACCTGGTTGATGGTGACCGGGGTCCCCATCTTGAACATGAACTTGACCACTTCAGCGCCCTTGACGGACATCTGGTTGGCCAGCTCGGAGACGGTGATGGTCTCGCCGATGGTCACGTCACGGATGACGGGGCCGGTCGGGTTCTGGAAGCCGTGCTGATTACGCTTTTTCAGCTTGCTCTTGCCACCACGGCCACGACGAGCGCCATCGCTCTCTTCGTCGGTAGTGCGCGGAGCAGCACGCGGAGTCGGCGCCTTTTCCTTCTCCTTGACCTTGACCTTAATCGACACACGAGGCGCCTCGCCACGACGACGGTCGTCATCACGGGTACGGCTTTCGTTGCGACGGGTCTCGTCTTTCTTGCGCTCGGCAGCACGGGCTGCGGCGTCTTCAGAGGCCGGGGCGTCTGCGACTACCGGGGCCGGCGCAGCGACCGGAGCAGCGGCAGGAGCCGGCTCTGGCTTGGCAGCAGGCGCAGGGGCGGCGGCGGTAGAGCCAGCCGCCTGACGGCGAGCCTGCTCTTCGTTGCGCTGGCGAACTTCGGCCTCGACCTTGTCGCGAGCGGCATTTTCAGCCGCGCGGCGCTCTTCCAGCTCACGCTTCTGCTCAGCCTGGATTTCTTCAGGGCTGCGCTGCACGAAAACTTTCTTCTTGCGTACTTCTACGCTGATGCTCTTGCTACCGGCGACACGCAGGGTGCTGGTGGTTTTGCGCTGCAAGGTAATCTTGCGCGGCTCTTCCGCCTTGCTCTTGTGGCTGCTTTTCAAATGAGTCAGCAGGGTCTGCTTCTCATTGTCGGTCACTACCTGACCGGCGTCGGTGTGCGGCAGACCTGCCTCACGCATCTGCTGCAGCAGGCGCTCTACCGGTGCCTCGACCTCTTGGGCCAGTTCTTTCACCGTGACTTGCGTCATGCACTTCTCTCCTCAGGCCGCGCCTAATTACTCGAACCAGTGGGCTCGGGCGGCCATGATCAACTTGCCGGCACGCTCTTCGTCGATGCCGTCGATGTCGAGCAGATCGTCGATCGACTGCTCGGCCAGGTCTTCGCGGTTAACCACGCCGCGCACCGCCAGTTCAGCCGCCAGGTCTTTGTCCATGCCCTCAAGGGAGAGCAGGTCTTCGGCCGGGTGGGCGTCTGCCAGTTTTTCTTCGGTAGCGATGGCCTTGGTCAACAAACGGTCCTTGGCTCGAGCGCGGAGCTCATTGACGATGTCTTCGTCAAAGCCATCGATGTTGAGCATTTCTTCCAACGGTACGTAGGCAATTTCTTCAAGGCTGGTGAAGCCTTCGTCGACCAGCACTTGGGCCAGCTCCTCGTCGACTTCCAGTTCCTCGATGAAATTGCGCAGGATGTCACCGGTTTCGGCCTGTTGCTTGGCCTGGATGTCCTTCTCGGTCATCACGTTCAGGGTCCAGCCGGTCAACTGACTGGCCAGGCGAACGTTCTGACCGCCACGGCCAATGGCCTGGGCCAGGTTGTCCTCGGCGACGGCGATGTCCATGGCATGGGCATCTTCATCAACGATGATCGCCGCGACTTCAGCCGGCGACATGGCGTTGATGACGAACTGCGCCGGGTTATCGTCCCACAGGACGATATCCACACGCTCACCACCCAACTCCCCGGATACGGCCTGGACGCGCGAACCACGCATGCCGATACAGGCACCTTGCGGATCGATACGCTTGTCCTTGGAGCGGACGGCAATCTTGGCTCGCGAACCCGGATCACGGGAAGCAGCCATGACTTCGATGAGGCCCTCGGCAATTTCCGGCACTTCAATGCGGAAAAGCTCGATCAGCATCTGCGGCGCAGTGCGCGACAGAATCAGCTGTGGGCCACGGTTTTCGGTGCGAATTTCCTTGAGCAGCGCACGCAGGCGCACGCCAACACGGAAGGTTTCGCGCGGAATGATGTCTTCGCGAGCCAGCAAGGCCTCGGCGTTGTTGCCCAGGTCAACGATGACGTTGTCGCGGGTAACCTTTTTTACGGTACCGGAGATGATCTCGCCAACGCGCTCACGGTAGGCATCGACCACCTGGGCACGCTCGGCCTCACGGACCTTCTGCACGATGACCTGCTTGGCGGTCTGGGCGGCAATACGACCGAACTCGATGGACTCGATCTTCTCTTCGATCACGTCACCGACCTTGGCTTCAGGGTGGGTGTCCTTGATCTTGTCCAGCCAGGTCTCGATCGCCGGATCATCAAGATCGGCTTCGTCGACCACGGTCCAGCGACGGAAAGTCTCGTAGCTACCGGTGTGGCGGTTGATTTCCACACGTAGGTCGACTTCGTCCTCAAAACGTTTTTTGGTTGCAGTGGCCAGGGCCACTTCCAGCGCTTCGAAAATGACGCCGGGCGGTACACCTTTTTCGTTGGATACCGATTCAACAACCAGCAGTACTTCTTTGCTCATCGTACGCCTCGCCTTGCGCAAGCCATTGGGCCCGGATAGTCCGCCGGGCCCGGCACGTCTCAGTCAAAACTGGGAATAATATTGGCCTTGTCGATCGAGTCGATCGGTAACAGGAACTCCTGGTTGTCCACCTGGACCACCACATCCTGCTCCTCCACACCGCGGAGAAGGCCCTGGAAGTTACGACGACCCTCGAAGGGTGAGCGCAGCTTGATCTTCACTTGTTCGCCGGCATGCGAGGCAAACTGTTCCAGCGTGAACAGTGGGCGATCCATGCCTGGAGAAGACACCTCGAGGGTGTACTCACTGCTGATTGGATCTTCCACATCGAGGATTGCGCTGGCCTGACGGCTGACTGCTTCGCAGTCGTCCACCAGAATACCGCCTTCCTTGTCGATGTAGATGCGCAGTACCGAATGCTTACCCTGGGAAACGTATTCGATCCCCCAGCACTGATAGCCCAGACCCTCGACAACCGGGGCCAACAAGGCCTGCAACTGTTCTAGCTTGCTCGACACCTGAACCCCCTCGTGCATGCTGTGCAAATAAAAAATGGGCGAAGCGCCCATCCCTGAAAGCGCCGTAGGACAACGACGCCGAAACTGTTCGGTTAGCAAAAAGCCCCTGAAAAGGGGCTCCGCTGAAGCTGGTTGCGGGGGCTGGATTTGAACCAACGACCTTCGGGTTATGAGCCCGACGAGCTACCAAGCTGCTCCACCCCGCGACAAAGCTGGGGCAAAAGTATAAGACCGAACCCTGTTGAGGGTCAAATCCAAACATTCACCTACAAGAAAGCCCGCTAAAGCGGGCTCTCAAGCTTTAATTGGTACCGAGAAGGGGACTCGAACCCCTACACCCTATGGGCACAACCACCTCAAGGTTGCGTGTCTACCAATTCCACCACCTCGGCAATACTACTACTTGAAACCCGTTACTTCTGCTCTTGAGCCGGAGGAGGTACATCACCCGTATTACTGGTGGTTTCGCTCTTCTGCTGCTGGAGCACCGGTACATCATCATTAACTGCCGGTTTTTGCGGCTCTTTCACTTCTAGCACTGCTGGATCTGGAAGACCTGCTTGGCTAAGCTGGTGAGCTTGTTGCTTCGCGAAGTATCCTAACCCAAGTGCTGTCAAAAAGAAAGTGGCAGCGAGTATAGCAGTTAATTTACTTAGGAACGTTGCAGAGCCTTGGCTCCCGAACACGGTATTTGAAGCCCCCGCACCGAAAGATGCACCTGCTTCAGCACCTTTACCCTGTTGCAACAGAACCAGCACTACAAGCGACAGCGCTGCCAACAGATGAAAAACAACGATGACTGTTTCCAGCATTTGTTCAGTTTCCTGCGGCGCGACAAATTGCACCGAATTCGTCTGCGTTCAGGGAAGCCCCACCAATGAGCCCCCCATCGATATCCGGCATGCCGAACAGTTCGGCCGCATTGGCCGCCTTCACGCTGCCGCCGTATAGTAACTGCACCTTCGCAGCCACTTCAGCATCTTCTGCCGCCAACTGGCCGCGGATGGCGGCGTGCACATCCTGGGCCTGCTGTGGCGTGGCCGTAAGGCCCGTACCGATGGCCCATACAGGCTCATAGGCAATTACTGCATCGGCAAAAGCCTTAACACCGAATGCTTCGATGATACTGCTTAGTTGACGCCCGACAACTTCGAGCGTTTTGCCAGCCTCGCGCTCCTCAAGGGTTTCCCCTATGCAAAGCACTGGCTTCAAGCCTTTGGCCTGGGCCGCTGCAAACTTGCGATTGAGCACTTCGTCGGTTTCACCAATAATCTGGCGACGCTCCGAGTGACCAATCAACACCAACTTGCAACCTGCTTCAACCAGCTGCTCCGGAGCAACTTCCCCGGTCAGCGCACCCTGTTCGGGTTGTACAGCAGAATTCTGTGCGCCGACAGTAATTTCTTTACCTGCCAGGCCATCAATCACCTGATTGATGAACAAGGCCGGTGGAAATACGGCGACTTCCACTCCGCTCGGCAAGGCGAGATTGCTCAAGCCTTTGGTCAGCTCAGCGACGCTAGCGCGGGTACCGTGCATTTTCCAGTTACCAGCTACCATAGGGCGACGCATGCTTTACCTCGTCGGTCAAAGTGGGCGCAGATCTTACCCAACCAGATCTGCGCTGGCAAGCGCCTTCAGACACAAACTTCGCTGACCAGTTTGGCCAGTGCTTCAGCATGGGCCCGCACCTGGCTTTCGTCTTCGCCCTCAACCATGACCCGCACCAGCGGCTCGGTACCGGACTTGCGCAACAGCACGCGACCACGCCCCGCCAGCGCATCGGTAACCTTGGCACTGGCTTCCTTGACGGCGGGGTGCTCCAGCGGGTCGACCTTGCTGGCGCCAAAGCGCACATTGATCAGCACCTGCGGGCACTTGCGCAGGGCCTGACGGGCCTGAGCCAGGGTTTCACCCCGCCGCTTGAGCGCCATCAGCACCTGCAGCGCGGCAATGATCGCATCGCCGGTGGTGGTGTGGTTGCAGCACACGACGTGACCGGAGTTTTCACCGCCGACCAGCCATTCACGCTCCAACAGCTCGGCCATGACGTAACGGTCGCCGACCTTGGCCCGCACAAACGGGATGTCCAGGTCCTTGAGCGCCAGCTCCAGGCCCAGGTTACTCATCAGCGTACCGACCACCCCGCCTTGCAGCTTGCCATGCTCCTGCAGGTCGCGAGCGATGATGAACAGCAGCTCGTCACCGTCGACGATGGCGCCCGTGTGGTCGACCATCAGCACGCGATCGCCGTCACCGTCAAAGGCAATGCCGAGATCGGCATGCCCGACCAGTACAGCAGCCTGCAGCGATTCGATGTGTGTCGAGCCGCAACCTTCGTTGATGTTCAGGCCGTCCGGTTGCGCATGCAGCACGGTCACGTCGGCACCCAGCTCACGGAATACGCTGGGCGCAACCTTGTAGGTAGCACCATGGGCGCAGTCGACCACCAGCTTGAGGCCGTCGAAGCTGGTGCTGCTCGGCACGCTGCTCTTGCAGAATTCGATGTAACGGCCGGCGGCATCGTTGATACGCGAAACCTTGCCCAGCTTGCCCGACTCGACAACGGTCATCGGTTGGTCGAGCAGCTCTTCGATCATCAGCTCGACCTCGTCCGGCAGCTTGGTGCCCTGACCCGAGAAGAACTTGATGCCGTTGTCATCGTGCGGGTTGTGCGAGGCACTGATGACGATGCCGGCTTCGGCGTGGAAGGTACGCGTGAGGTAAGCGATGGCCGGTGTCGGCATCGGCCCGAGCAGCATCACATCGGCACCTGCCGCGGACAGGCCGGCTTCGAGTGCGGACTCGAACATGTAGCCGGAGATACGCGTGTCCTTGCCCACCAGGACGCGGCAATGGCCTTGTTTGCGGAAGGCCATGCCGGCCGCCCAGCCAAGCTTCAGCATGAAGTCAGGCGTGATCGGGTATTCGCCGACGCGGCCACGAATGCCGTCGGTACCAAAGTATTTTCTGCTCATAGGGACTCCAATGTTCTTATTCGGCGTTTTGCACCGCAGCGATCATGCGTACCACATCAACGGTTTCGGCCACGTCATGTACCCGAAGGATGCTCGCCCCTTTGGTCATGGCCAACGCCGCCAGCGCAAGGCTGCCGTACAAGCGCTCGCCGACCGGACGTTCCAGCGTCAGGCCGATCATGCTCTTTCGTGAAACGCCCACCAGCAGTGGGCGCCCAAGGCGATAGAGCGCTTCCATGTGTTTGAACAGGCTCAGATTGTGCGCCAGTGTCTTGGCGAAACCGAAGCCCGGGTCAAGGATGATTCTATCAGCGTCAATGCCCGCTGCCGCGCAGGCGGCCATCCGCTGTTCAAGATAACGGGTGACGTCGGCGGTCACGTCCTGGTACTGCGGATCGTCCTGCATGTTGCCTGGCTCGCCACGCATGTGCATGAGGCACACCGGCAGACCGGTATCCGCCGCAGCGTCCAAGGCGCCGTCGCGCTCCAGGGCCCGCACGTCGTTGATCAGACCGGCCCCCAGGCGTGCCGCTTCACGCATGACGGCAGGCGTAGAGGTATCGACCGAAATGACCACGTCGAGGCGGCTGTTGATGGCCTCGACCATTGGCGCCACACGCTCCAGTTCTTCGGTCACCGAGACTGCGCGCGCACCTGGGCGCGTGGACTCGCCACCGATGTCGATCAGCGTTGCGCCGGCGGCAACCATCGCTTCGGCGTGGCGCAGGGCCTCGTCGCGCTGACTGAAGCGACCGCCATCGGAGAAGGAATCGGGGGTGATATTGAGAATACCCATGACATGGGTATGCGACAAATCAAGAACCCGGCTGCCGCAAGGCAACCGGGTGGGGTACTGCACTGAGCTCATAGATGCCCTTAGTGTTCAGCCGCTGGGCCGCCGATTGGCGATTCCGGACGCTCATCCTGGGCCGCGGGCGTGCCCGAGTGCTTGTCATCGTCCCAATCACGTGGCTCACGTGGTGTGCGCCCAGCCATGATGTCGTCAATCTGATCGGCATCGATGGTCTCGTACTTCATCAGCGCTTCGGTCATCGCCTCGAGCTTGTCGCGGTTGTCGATCAGCAACTGCTTGGCAGTGGCGTAGCACTGATCGATGATGCTGCGCACCTCGGAGTCGATCAGTTTGGCCGTCTCGCCGGACACGCTGGCATGCTGGCTGCCGGCACTGCGGCCGAGGAACACCTCGCCCTCTTCCTCTGCATACATCAGCGGGCCAAGCTTCTCGGACAGGCCCCATTTGGTCACCATGTTACGGGCGAGCTGGCTGGCGCGCATGATGTCGTTGGACGCCCCGGTGGTCACGCCATCGAAGCCCAAGGTCATCTCCTCGGCGATACGGCCGCCATACAGCGAGCAGATCTGGCTGATCAGCGCACGCTTGGACAGGCTGTAGCGGTCTTCTTCCGGCAGGAACATGGTCACACCCAAGGCACGACCACGCGGGATGATCGAAACCTTGTAGACCGGGTCGTGCTCAGGCACCAGGCGACCGACAATGGCGTGGCCAGCCTCGTGATAGGCCGTGTTTCTCTTTTCCTTTTCGGACATGACCATGGTCTTGCGCTCAGCGCCCATCATGATCTTGTCCTTGGCCAGCTCGAACTCTTTCATTTCGACCAGGCGCTTGTTGGAACGCGCAGCAAACAGCGAAGCCTCGTTGACCAGGTTGGCCAGGTCGGCGCCGGAGAAGCCTGGGGTACCACGTGCGATGACCGCCGGGTTGACGTTCTCGCCGATCGGCACCTTGCGCATGTGCACCTTGAGGATCTGCTCGCGACCACGAATGTCCGGCAGGCCAACCACCACCTGGCGGTCGAAGCGGCCGGGGCGCAGCAGCGCAGGGTCGAGCACATCCGGACGGTTGGTGGCGGCGATGACGATGATGCCATCGTTCATCTCGAAGCCGTCCATCTCCACCAGCAACTGGTTGAGGGTTTGTTCACGCTCGTCGTGACCGCCGCCCATGCCGGCGCCACGATGGCGACCAACGGCGTCGATTTCGTCGATGAAGATGATGCACGGGGCGTGCTTCTTGGCCTGCTCGAACATGTCGCGCACACGGCTGGCACCGACACCCACGAACATTTCCACGAAGTCCGAACCGGAAATGGTGAAGAACGGTACTTTCGCCTCGCCCGCAATGGCCTTGGCCAGCAGGGTCTTACCGGTACCGGGTGGGCCAACCATCAGCACACCGCGCGGGATACGGCCGCCCAGGCGCTGGAACTTGCCCGGATCGCGCAGGAACTCGACCAGCTCGCCAACCTCTTCCTTGGCCTCGTCGCAGCCCGCAACGTCAGCCAGCGTGGTCTTGACCTGGTCTTCGGACAGCAGGCGTGCCTTGCTCTTGCCGAAGCTCATCGGCCCGCCCTTGCCGCCCGCGCCCCCTTGCATCTGGCGCATGAAGAACATGAACACGGCAATGATCACCAGGATCGGGAAGCTCGCCACCAGCAACTGCGTCCAGATGCTCTGTTGCTCAGGCTGCTTGCCTTCGACGACCACGTGGTTGTCGACCAGATCGCCGATCAGGCCATTGTCGGTGATGGCCGGGCGCACAGTCTTGAAGTTGTCGCCATCGGTGCGCTTGCCAGTAATGATGTAGCCATCGACGGTCACACGCTCGACCTTGCCATCCTTGACCTGCTGGATGAAGTCGGAGTAGTTGAGGGTCTGCGGCTCGTTAGGGCTGGAGAAGTTGTTCATCACTGTCACCAGGACAGCTGCGATGATCAACCACAGGATCAGATTCTTTGCCATGTCGTTCAATTAGCTACCCTCTGAGGCCGGCGCACGACGCAGCCGTGCCTCGCATGATATTCATCGCCCTAACTTACTACATTACCTACGCAGCCGCAGGCACCGTCTGTAACCCTTTGTGAAAGCTAGACTACACGAAGTTCGGACGATCCTGACGCAGTGGCCGATTGGAATTAACTATCGACCACCCCGCTTCACACCTTTCATTACCCTTTGAAGCCCCTGCCCAACAGGTATTGCTCGCGGGAACGGTCCCGTGACGACGACGGCTTGCGCATTTGTACCTTGTCGAACTTGCTGCGCACGTCCTTGAGGTACACGTCAAAACCTTCGCCTTGGAAAATCTTGATCAGGAAGTCGCCCCCGGGCTTGAGTACGCGGGTCGCCAGATCGAGGGCCAGCTCGCAGAGGAACATGGCACGCGGAATGTCCACCGCGGGCGTACCACTCATATTGGGGGCCATGTCGGAAATGACAAGGTCTACATGCGAATCGCCCACCGCTTCGAGAATGCGCTGCAGCACTTCGTCGTGGGTGAAGTCACCCTGAATGAAGGTTACGTCGGCGATCGAGTCCATTTCCAGAATGTCGGAAGCGATCAGGCGACCCTGGCCACCAATCAGACGACTGGTCACCTGGGACCAGCCACCAGGGGCCGCGCCGAGGTCGATCACGCTCATGCCTGGGCGGATAAGGCGGTCCTTCTCCTGGATCTCCAGCAGTTTGTAGCTCGCACGCGAGCGATACCCATCCTTCTGCGCCTGCTTCACAAAAGGGTCGTTGAAATGCTCTCGCAGCCAGTTTGCGCTGCTTTTGGAACGTTGTACCACGGGGCACCTCGATGATATGCGTCGTGATTGACTGGGCGGAGCCGGTGGCCCTCGGGTAAAATGCCGGTCAATTTTACAGAATCAGACGGAAAGGGTCAGATTATGCCGCTCAATAACGAGCAGAAGAAGCAATACAAGTCCATTGGTCATGACCTGAAGCCGGTCCTGATCGTTGCTGGCAACGGTTTGAATGAAGGCGTGATCGCCGAACTGGAGCGCGCTCTGGTCGACCATGAGCTGATCAAGGTCGAAATTCGCTCGGAAGACCGCGAAGAACGCGCCGAGACCATCGCCGAGCTGTGCAAGGCCGGCCGTGCCGAGCTGGTGCAGACCATCGGCAAGAAAGCCCTGATCTACCGCAAGAACCCACAGCCGAACAAGCAGCTGTCCAACATCCACCGTTACAAGTAACGGTAGCTCCGATCAGTGGCGCGGTGAACGCGCCCTGACCGGTACCGGCTGGGCCACCAGCACGATGCCGGAAAAACCCAGCACCAGGAAGCAGAACATCTGCCAGCGCTCGCCCACGGAAATACCGTAGCGCAAGGTGTAATACCCCACGCAGGCACCAAAGCCGAGCAACAGCATCTGGCCGCGGAACTGCCGCCACCAGGCCGCCAGGCCGTCCACCCTCGCCAGCACTGCCAGCTGGGTCAACAAGCCAAGCAACGCCACGCCGATCAACCAGCGGTCGATCTGCCCGGCGATATCCTGTACCAGCAGCGGGGCCAGGCCACTGACCTTGAGCGCAGGCACCAGCCCTACATGGAACACCCACAGGCCACCGACCCAGAAAACCTGGGCCAGTTGCCAGAGGATCCCCTCGAGGGACGGCGCCCGCAGGCGTCGGTCAGATGTGCTTGACTTCGACAATCTCGTACTCGACCGTGCCACTAGGCGTCTTGACGACGACAGTATCACCTTCTTCCTTGCCGATGATGGCACGGGCAATGGGTGCACCGCTCGACAGCTTGCCCTGCTTCACGTCAGCTTCATCCTCGCCAACGATCTGGTAGGTCACCTCTTCATCGGTTTCGGTGTTGGCCAGTACCACGGTGGTACCGAAAATCACCTTGCCGGTGTGAGGGATGGTGGTCACATCGATGACCACCGAATTCTGCAGACGGCCTTCGATATCACGGATACGCGCTTCGACCATGCCCTGCTCCTCGCGGGCGGCATGGTATTCGGCGTTTTCCTTGAGGTCACCCAGCTCACGCGCTTCACCAATGGCCTGACTCAGGCGCGGACGCTCGGTCTTGCTCAGGAACAGGTGCTCTTCTTCCAGGGCGCGAGCGCCCTGGACGGTCATCGGGTATTTGGTAATGCTCATGCTTTCAGTCCTGCATGCAGATCCTGCAAGCGACGAACGGTCTTTTCCGGACCGAATTTCAGCGCTTCGCAGATGGCTTCACCAGCCGCAATGGTAGTGGTGCAGTAAATCTTGTGCTGCAGCGCATTGCGACGAATCGAGTAGGAGTCGGCGATCGACTGGCGACCTTCGGTGGTATTGATGATCAGCGACACTTCGTCGTTCTTGATCATGTCGACCACGTGCGGGCGACCTTCGGTCACTTTGTTCACACGGCGCACTTTCAGGCCAGCCGCCTCGATAACCTTGGCGGTGCCGGCAGTGGCAACCACTTCGAAGCCCAGGGCGATCAGATCGCGGGCAACGCCGGCCACTTGTGGCTTGTCGTCGTCGCGCACGCTGATGAACGCGGTACCGCCCGTCGGCAGCACTTCGCTGGCACCCATCTGGGCTTTGGCAAAGGCTTCACCGAAGCTGTCACCGACACCCATGACTTCACCGGTCGATTTCATCTCAGGGCCGAGGATCGGGTCAACCCCTGGGAACTTGGCGAACGGGAAGACGGCTTCCTTCACGCTGTAGAAGTTCGGGATGATTTCCTGGGTGAAGCCCAGCTCTTTCAGGGTTTTACCCGCCATGACGCGGGCCGCGATCATCGCCAGGGACGTGCCGATGCACTTGGACACGAACGGTACGGTACGCGAGGCACGCGGGTTGACTTCGATCACGTAGATCTTGTCGCCCTGCAGGGCCAGCTGCACGTTCATCAGGCCGACCACGCCCAGCTCCAGCGCCATTTTCTTGACCTGAACGCGGACTTCGTCCTGCACTTCCTTGCTCAGCGAGTAAGGTGGCAGCGAGCACGCCGAGTCGCCGGAGTGTACGCCGGCCTGCTCGATGTGCTGCATGATCGCGCCGATGACCACGTCGGTGCCGTCGCACACCGCATCCACGTCCATCTCGATGGCGCAGTTGAGGAAGTGGTCGAGCAGTACCGGGCTGTCGTTCGACACTTGTACCGCTTCACGCAGGTAGCGCTTGAGCTCGTCCAGCTCGTAGACGATCTCCATGGCACGGCCGCCCAGTACGTAGGACGGACGCACGACCAGCGGGTAGCCGATGCTGCCGGCAGCACGGATGGCTTCTTCTTCGCTGCGCACGGTGGCGTTTGGCGGCTGCAGCAGGTTCAGGCGCTGAACCATCTGCTGGAAGCGCTCACGGTCTTCGGCGCGGTCGATGGCGTCAGGGCTGGTACCGATGATCGGCACGCCAGCTTCTTCCAGAGCGCGGGCCAGCTTCAGCGGGGTCTGGCCGCCGTAGTGAACGATCACGCCCTTCGGCTTCTCGACGCGGCAGACTTCCAGCACGTCTTCCAGGGTCAGCGGCTCGAAGTACAGGCGGTCGGAAGTGTCGTAGTCGGTGGAGACGGTTTCCGGGTTGCAGTTGACCATGATGGTCTCGTAACCGTCGTCACGCAGCGCCAGGGCTGCGTGTACGCAGCAGTAGTCGAACTCGATACCTTGGCCGATACGGTTCGGGCCGCCACCCAGGATCATGATCTTGTCGCGGGTCGACGGATTGGCCTCGCACTCTTCCTCGTAGGTGGAGTACAGGTAGGCGGTGTCGGTGGCGAACTCGGCGGCGCAGGTGTCGACGCGCTTGTACACCGGGAACACTTCCAGCTTGTGGCGGTGGCGACGCAGGTTCTTGTCGGTGATGCCCAGCAGGACTGCCAGGCGCTGGTCCGAGAAGCCCTTGCGCTTGAGGCGCAGCATGTAGTCCTTGTCGATTGCCGACAGGGCCAGGGTCTTGACCTTCTCTTCTTCCTTGATCAGGTCTTCCATCTGCACCAGGAACCACATGTCGATGCCGGTCAGATTGAAGATTTCTTCGCAGGTCATGCCCGAACGCATGGCGTCAGCCACGTACCAGATACGCTCGGCACCCGGCACGGTCAGTTCGCGCTTGAGGATGCTGGCGGCTTCCGGGCTGGCCAGGTCGACTTTCGGGTCGAGGCCGCAGGCGCCGACTTCCAGGCCGCGCAGGGCTTTCTGCAGGGATTCCTGGAAAGTACGGCCGATGGCCATGACTTCACCCACGGATTTCATCTGGGTGGTCAGGCGGGCGTCGGCTTTCGGGAATTTCTCGAAGGCGAAGCGTGGCAGCTTGGTGACGACGTAGTCGATCGACGGCTCGAAGGACGCTGGGGTGCGACCGCCAGTGATGTCGTTCTGCAGCTCGTCGAGGGTGTAACCAATGGCCAGCTTGGCGGCGATCTTGGCGATCGGGAAGCCGGTGGCCTTGGAGGCCAGGGCGGACGAACGCGATACGCGCGGGTTCATCTCGATGACGACCATGCGGCCGGTGTTCGGGCAAATGCCGAACTGGACGTTGGAACCGCCGGTTTCCACACCGATTTCACGCAGCACCGCCAGCGAGGCGTTGCGCATGATCTGGTATTCCTTGTCGGTCAGGGTCTGTGCCGGGGCAACCGTGATCGAGTCACCGGTGTGCACACCCATCGGGTCGAAGTTCTCGATCGAGCAGACGATGATGCAGTTGTCCTTCTTGTCGCGGACCACCTCCATCTCGTATTCCTTCCAGCCGATCAGCGATTCGTCGATCAGCAGCTCTTTGGTCGGCGACAGGTCCAGACCACGGGTGCAGATTTCCTCGAACTCTTCACGGTTGTAAGCGATACCGCCGCCGGTGCCGCCCATGGTGAACGAGGGGCGAATGATGCATGGGAAGCCGAGCTTCTCGAGGACCGCATTGGCCTCTTCCATGCTGTGGGCGATACCGGAGCGCGGGCACTCCAGGCCGATGTCCTTCATGGCCTTGTCGAAGCGCGAGCGGTCTTCGGCCTTGTCGATGGTGTCAGCGTTGGCACCGATCATCTCTACGCCGAACTTCTCCAGAACGCCGTGGCGCTCCAGGTCCAGGGCGCAGTTCAGGGCGGTCTGGCCACCCATGGTCGGCAGGACGGCGTCCGGGCGCTCTTTCTCGATGATCTTGGCCACCGATTGCCACTTGATCGGCTCGATGTAGGTGGCGTCGGCCATGGCCGGGTCGGTCATGATGGTGGCTGGGTTGGAGTTCACCAGGATGACGCGGAAACCTTCCTCGCGCAGGGCTTTACAGGCCTGCGCGCCGGAGTAGTCGAATTCGCAGGCCTGGCCGATCACGATCGGGCCAGCGCCGAGAATCAGGATGCTTTTGATGTCTGTACGTTTTGGCATGGTGGTCACTCAAATCCGGGGTCAGTCGGCAAGCCGCTTTGAACAATCTGGGTCAGGCGCTGCCGGGCGCGGCGTATGCCGGCCCGGGGCCTTGAAGCAGGATGCTCAGCGGCGCTTGGCCATGGCATCGGTGAAACGATCGAACAGAGGCGCGACGTCGGTCGGGCCAGGGCTCGCTTCAGGGTGGCCCTGGAAGCTGAACGCGCTCTTGTCGGTACGCTCGATACCCTGCAGGGTGCCGTCGAACAGCGACTTGTGAATGGCGCGAACGTTACCCGGCAGGGTCGCCTCGTCAACGGCGAAGCCGTGGTTCTGGCTGGTGATCATGACCACACCGGTATCCAGGTCCTGGACCGGGTGGTTGGCACCGTGGTGGCCGTGGCCCATTTTCACGGTCTTGGCGCCGGAAGCCAGGGCCAGCAGCTGGTGGCCGAGGCAGATGCCGAATACCGGGATCTCGGTTTCGAGGATTTCCTTGATCGCCTGGATCGCGTAGTCGCACGGCTCAGGGTCACCCGGGCCGTTGGACAGGAACACGCCGTCCGGGTTGAGTGCCAGCACTTCGCTGGCCGGGGTCTGGGCTGGCACCACGGTCACGCGGCAGCCGCGGGCCACCAGCATGCGCAGGATGTTCAGCTTGACGCCATAGTCGAAGGCAACCACGTGGTACGGCAGGTCGGCAGCGTCGATGGTCGGGTGGCTGTCGGTTTTCAGCTCCCACACACTGGAGCGCCACTCGTAACGTTCCTTGGTGGAGACGACCTTGGCCAGGTCCATGCCCTTCAGGCCCGGGAAGCCGCGGGCAGCGGCGATGGCGGCTTCTTCGCTGATGTTGTCACCCGCCAGAATGCAGCCGTTCTGGGCGCCCTTTTCACGCAGGATACGGGTTAGGCGACGGGTGTCGATGCCGGCGATGGCAACGACGTTGTTAGCCTTGAGGTACTCAGGCAGCGACTGGGTGTTACGCCAGTTGCTGGCCAGCAGCGGCAGGTCACGGATGACCAGGCCAGCGGACCAGACGCGGTTCGACTCGGCGTCTTCCGGAGTAGTACCGGTGTTGCCGATGTGCGGGTAGGTCAGGGTAACGATTTGCTGCGCGTAGGAAGGGTCTGTAAGGATTTCCTGGTAGCCGGTCATAGCGGTGTTGAATACCACCTCACCAACGGTCTGACCGTCGGCACCGATGGCTTCACCGCGGAAAATACTGCCGTCGGCAAGGGCGAGTATGGCTGGCTTTGTCAAGAAGACCTCCCGTAAATCAAGCATGAAAGGGCGATCGCAGGTTGCAAAAAAGCGGAGTGACGTATGGACACGTCACCCCGCTTTCATGTGCTGAATTCAATTCGCTGCGCGCTTTTAGTGGACACACTAAAGCTGTAGCTTACAGAAAAGTGTGTTTTCGGTCTACCGGATATGTGTCTCTAAAACACATCGATGCGACAGGCTGACATCCACGCCAGCCTCTTCGCGGGCTCGCCCGCTCCCACAGGGATCGCACCAGCCCAAGAGCAACCCTGTACCTGTGGGAGCGGGCAAGCCCGCGAAGCAGCCAACACCCCACTCACGACTTAACGCAGTTCAAGCACATCCTGCATGTCGTACAGCCCAGGCTCGCGCCCATCCAGCCACAGCGCCGCACGTACGGCACCCTTGGCGAAGGTCATGCGGCTGGAGGCCTTGTGGGTGATTTCCAGGCGCTCGCCTTCGGCAGCGAACAATACGGTGTGATCGCCCACCACATCGCCGGCACGCACGGTAGCGAAACCGATGGTCTTGCGATCGCGCGCGCCGGTTTGCCCTTCACGGCCATACACGGCCACTTCCTGCAGATCACGGCCCAGCGCATTGGCAACCACTTCACCCATGCGCAGTGCAGTACCCGACGGCGCATCGACCTTGTGCCGGTGGTGCGCCTCGATGATTTCGATATCGACATCATCGCCCAGCACCCGCGCAGCCATATCCAGCAGCTTGAGGCTAAGGTTGACCCCCACGCTGAAGTTGGCGGCGAACACGATTGGAATGTCCTTGCCAGCTTCGGCCAACAGCTGCTTCTCTTCGACTGTAAAACCGGTCGTGCCGATGATCATCGCCTTGCCGTGCTTGCGGCAGAACGCGAGGTTTTTCAGGGTCACCGAGGGGTGAGTGAAATCGATCAGCACATCGAACTCGTCGGCAACCTTGGCCAGGTCGTCAGACAACAGCACGCCAATTCGGCCAAGTGCCGCCAGCTCTCCGGCGTCAGCCCCGACCAACGAGCTGTCAGGGCGATCGATCGCCGCGGTCAGCCCCGCGCCCGAGGTTTGTTGCACGGCTTCGATAAGGGTTTTGCCCATCCGCCCCGCCGCGCCCATCACTGCAATACGTCGCATAACCTGTTCCTTGTCAGAGATCGCCGAAGAAGCGCTTCACACCATCGAACCAGCCGCTGGCCTTGGGCGAGTGGGAACTGTCCCCTTCCAGCGAATCACGCAGCTCTTCGAGCAGCTCGCGCTGACGGCGACTGAGATTGACTGGGGTTTCTACGGCCACACGGCACAGCAGGTCACCCGCACCACCCCCACGCACCGGGGCAACACCCTTGCCACGCAGACGGAACTGCTTACCGGTCTGGGTGCCTTCCGGAATCTTCAGCTTCACGCGACCATCCAGGGTCGGCACTTCCAGCTCGCCGCCCAGGGCAGCATCGGTGTAGCTGATCGGCACTTCACAGTACAAGTGCTTGCCATCGCGCTGGAAGATTTCGTGCTCACGCACGCTGATCACCACGTACAGGTCGCCAGTCGGGCCACCATGAGTACCGGCCTCGCCCTCACCCGACAGACGGATGCGGTCGCCGGTATCGACACCTGCCGGCACCTTGACCGACAGCGTCTTGTATTCCTCGACACGCCCTTCACCATGGCACGAAGTGCACGGGTCGGTAATGATCTTGCCTTGGCCATGGCAGCGCGGGCAGGTTTGCTGCACCGAGAAGAAGCCTTGCTGCATGCGCACCTGGCCGATACCACCGCAGGTCGGGCAGGTGGACGGGGTCGAGCCCTTCTTGGCACCGGAACCGTCGCAAGGCTGGCAGTTGACCAGGGTAGGCACGCGGATGCTGACCGTGGTGCCACGCACCGCTTCTTCCAGGTTCAGCTCCAGGGTGTAGCGCAGGTCGCTGCCGCGCTGGGCACCGCCTCGACCACCCCCGCGGCCGCCGCCGAAGAAGTCGCTGAACACATCGCCGAAGATGTCGGAGAAATTGGCACCACCAAAGCCAGCACCACCGCCACCCATGCTTGGGTCGACACCCGCATGGCCATACTGGTCGAAGGCCGCACGCTTGCTCGCGTCTGACAGCACCTCGTAGGCCTCGTTGGCCTCCTTGAACTTGTCTTCCGATTCTTTATCGCCCGGGTTGCGGTCCGGGTGGTACTTCATCGCCAAACGGCGGTAAGCCTTCTTGAGGTCCGCTTCAGTGGCGCCGCGCTCGACACCCAGGACCTCATAATAATCACGCTTGGACATAGGTCATTTGCACCTTGTTGGGCGTGTGGCATCTGCGCCACGCCATCAGCACCCACTTACGGCCCTCAAGAGCCGCTGACAGATGCTGTAAAAATTCTCGAATTCCAGATACGCCAACGCGGGAGCAAGCCCCCGCGCGGCGACATCCTACCAGCTCACCGGCAAACGACGGTGAACCGGCCGACAACATGCAGGGATTACTGCTTGTTGTTGTCTTTCACTTCTTCGAACTCGGCGTCAACCACGTCATCGTGCTTGGCTTCCGGCTCGGCCTGCTGCGCGCCACCCTGAGGCTGTTCAGCCGACTGCTCGGCGTACATCTTCTGGGCAACCGGGGCAGAGACCTTGGACAGCTCTTCAACCTTGGCGTCGATGGCAGCCTTGTCGTCGCCTTTGACAGCGGCTTCCAGGGCAACAACGGCGGCCTCGATGGCGGTTTTCTCTTCAGCGGTAACCTTGTCACCTGCGTCAGCGACCATCTTGCGGGTCGAGTGAACCAGCGCGTCACCCTGGTTACGGGCAGCCGCCAGCTCTTCGAACTTGCGGTCTTCCTCGGCGTTGGCCTCGGCGTCACGCACCATGCGCTCGATCTCTTCGTCCGACAGGCCGGAGTTGGCCTTGATCACGATCGACTGAGTCTTGCCGGTGGCCTTGTCTTTCGCACCTACGTGCAGGATGCCGTTGGCGTCGATGTCGAAGGTCACTTCGATTTGCGGCACGCCGCGCGGTGCTGGCGGAATGTCAGCCAGGTCGAACTTGCCCAGCGACTTGTTCTGCGCAGCCTGCTTACGCTCACCTTGCAGCACGTGAATGGTCACGGCGCTCTGGTTGTCGTCGGCAGTCGAGAACACCTGCGACTTCTTGGTCGGGATGGTGGTGTTCTTCTCGATCAGCGCGGTCATCACGCCACCCATGGTTTCGATACCCAGGGTCAGCGGGCTGACGTCCAGCAGCAGTACGTCCTTCACGTCACCGGCCAGTACCGCACCCTGGATGGCAGCACCCATGGCGACGGCTTCGTCCGGGTTCACGTCCTTGCGCGCTTCTTTACCGAAGAAGTCGGCCACTTCCTTCTGCACCAGCGGCATGCGGGTCTGACCGCCGACCAGGATCACGTCGTCGATCTTGCTGGCGTCGATGCCGGCGTCTTTCAGGGCGATGCGGCAAGGCTCGATGGTACGCTTGACCAGGTCTTCGACCAGCGACTCCAGCTTGGCGCGGGAGATCTTCACGTTCAGGTGCTTAGGACCGGTGGCATCTGCAGTGATGTACGGCAGGTTGACGTCGGTCGACTGAGCGGACGACAGCTCGATCTTGGCTTTTTCTGCGGCTTCTTTCAGGCGCTGCAGGGCCAGAGGATCGTTCTTCAGGTCCATGCCCGACTCTTTCTTGAACTCGTCGACAAGGTAGTCGATCAGGCGCATGTCGAAGTCTTCGCCACCCAGGAAGGTGTCGCCGTTGGTAGCCAGTACTTCGAACTGGTGCTCACCGTCGACTTCGGCGATTTCGATGACCGAAACGTCGAAGGTACCACCACCCAGGTCATAAACGATGACGGTGTGGTCGCCCTTGGCCTTGTCCATGCCATACGCCAGTGCAGCGGCAGTCGGCTCGTTGATGATGCGTTTTACGTCCAGGCCAGCGATGCGGCCGGCGTCTTTGGTCGCCTGACGCTGGCTGTCGTTGAAGTAGGCCGGAACGGTGATGACCGCTTCGGTGACTGGCTCGCCGAGGTAGTCTTCGGCGGTCTTCTTCATTTTCTTCAGGACTTCGGCGCTGATCTGCGGCGGAGCCATTTCCTTGCCAGCAGCCTCGACCCAGGCGTCACCGTTGTTCGCCTTGACGATCTTGTACGGCACCAGCTTGATGTCTTTCTGCACGACATCTTCTTCGAAGCGGCGGCCAATCAGGCGCTTCACTGCGAACAGGGTGTTGTGCGGGTTGGTGACCGCCTGGCGCTTGGCCGACTGGCCAACCAGGATTTCGCCATCGTTGGCGTAGGCCACGATCGAAGGGGTAGTACGCGCACCTTCGGCGTTTTCGATGACTTTGACGTTACCGTTTTCCAGAATGGAGACGCACGAGTTGGTGGTCCCCAGGTCGATACCGATGATTTTACCCATGTTAACTCTCCCGAAACTTGAATTTGGTAGCAGCGACTACTTTGGCCAACTGCGGTAATACTTGAAGGCTTGACACCTAGATGGGGATGCCCCGAAGGATTTCAAGCCTTTTCATTGATCGAGGGTTGCGCCGCGCTCGGCGCCTTGCTGACCACCACCATGGCGGGGCGCAGCAGGCGGCCGTTCAGCAGGTAGCCCTTCTGGAACACGTTCAGCACGCTGTTTGGCTCGACCTCGGCGTTTTCCTGCATGGCCATGGCCTGGTGGTGCTCAGGGTTGAACGGCTGGCCGTGCGGGTCGACAGCTTCAAGGTTGTAGCGCTTGAGGGTGTCCTGGAACATCTTCAGGGTCAGCTCGACCCCTTCGCGGATCTGCTTGACGTGCTCATCCTCGGCACTGGAGTGAGCCAGGGCCAGTTCCAGGCTGTCGATCACCGGCAGCAAGTCGCTGGAGAACTTCTCCAGGGCGAACTTGTGGGCTTTTTCCACATCCTGCTCGGCACGACGGCGTACGTTCTGCAGGTCGGCAACGGCGCGCAGCGCCTGGTCCTTGGCTGCGGCCAGCTGTTCCTCGAGCTCCAGAACACGGGTATCAGCTGCATTGCCTGCACCGGTTTCTTCCACGTTAAGGTCTTTCTCGTTCAGCTGCTCATCAGCCATGGGGTCTCTCCTGCGCAATTTTGTGGACTGCGAGCCAGGCTCGCCTTGGATGTCGGCTATATGGGGCCGGAAAAACCAGGTTCAAGGGGCAAGGTGGTTTTCGAGGCTGCAACAGAATCTGCGAAGGGGCATTGGCAGGCCTGAAAAAAGTACTGTATAAATAACCAGACCTGATTTCCGGGAGCCGCCCCCATGCTGGTGCACCTGTCCATTCACAACTACGCCATCGTCGAGCACCTCGACCTCGAAATCGCCCGTGGCATGTCCGTCATCACCGGCGAGACCGGTGCCGGCAAATCGATCATGCTCGACGCCCTCGGCCTTGCCCTGGGCGACCGTGCCGACAGCGGCGTGGTGCGCCCCGGCACCGACAAGGCAGACATCCTCGCCACGTTCGACCTGGTGGACATTCCCGAAGCCCACACCTGGCTGGCCGAGCGCGACCTGGACAACGAAGGCCTGTGCATCCTGCGCCGGGTGATTACCGCCGAAGGCCGCAGCCGCGGCTACATCAACGGCACGCCCTGCCCGCTCGGCGACCTCAAGGCGCTGGGCGAACTGCTGATCGATATCCACAGCCAGCACGAGCACCAGTCCCTGCTCAAGACCGACACCCACCGCCGCCTGCTTGACGAGTATGCCGGCGCCGTCGACCTGGCCCGCCAGGTACAGCTTGCAGCCAAGCGCTGGAACCAGACCCGCCTGGAGCTGGAGCGCCTGTCCAACTCGGGCGACGAGCAGCGCGCCCGCCACCAGTTGCTCAGTTACCAGCTGGAAGAACTGGACAACCTCGGCCTGGGCGAGCACGAACTGGAGCAGCTGGAGCAGGAACACAAGAACCTGACCAGCGCCGAAGCCCTGTTCGGCATCTGCCGCCAGGTCATCGACCAGTGCAGCGAGAGTGATTCGGGCAATGTGCTGAGCGCCCTCACCTCCAGCCTTAACCGCCTGGGCGCCGCCACCAACTCGCCCAAGGCACTGAACGAAGCGGCCAACCTGATCGCCAGCGCGCAGATTCAGGTCGAGGAAGCCGTGGGCGAACTCAACCGCTTCCTCGACAACTTCGACGCCGACCCGATGCGCCTGCAAGCCCTGGAAGAGCGCCTGGACACCATCTACACCCTGGCGCGCAAACACCGGGTGCACCCCACCGAGCTGCCCCACCTGCAACAGCAACTGATGGAGGAGCTGGAAGGCCTTAACGCCAGTGACGAGTCGATCGAGCGGCTGGGCGAAGAGCTTGCCGCCTACGCCCAGCACTATAAAGAGAAGGCGCGCGAACTCAGCGGCCTGCGCCAGCAAGCGGCGCAGCAGCTGGCAGGCGCAGTGGAGCAGGAAATCCAGCGCCTGGGCATGCCTGGCGGGCGCTTCTGCATCGAACTGACAGCGAACGAAGGCGCCGAACTGTCACCCCATGGCCTGGAGCAGATCGAACTGCTGGTCAGTGCCAACCCTGGCCAGCCGCTCAAGGCCCTGGCGAAGGTGGCGTCGGGTGGCGAACTGTCACGTATCAGCCTGGCGATCCAGGTCATTACCGCACAGACCTCGCGCATTCCTACCCTGGTGTTCGACGAAGTCGACGTGGGTATTGGCGGGCCAACGGCAGAAATCGTCGGCCAACTGCTGCGGCGCCTGGGCGAGCGCGGCCAGGTACTGACCGTGACCCACCTGCCGCAGGTGGCGGCGCAGGGGCATCACCATTTGTTCGTGCACAAGGTGCGCAACAGCGACACCACCCACACCGCCGTGGCTAGCCTTGGCAAGCGCGAGCGCGTGGAAGAAGTGGCGCGGATGCTCGGCGGTATCGACCTGACCAAGGAATCCCTGGCCCATGCACGCAAGATGGTGGTGAGCGGCAAGGCCTGAGCCCCTGCCCGGCAGACGCAGTCATTGTGGGAGCAACTGTCTTGCTCAATTTTCTAAAAGCTGGCGCGATCCGTGTGGGAGCAGCTGTCTTGCTCAATTTCTAAAAGCTGGCTCAATCCTGTGGGAGCAGCTGTCTTGCTCAATTTCTAAAAGCTGGCGCGATCCCTGTGGGAGCGGCCTTGCGTCGCGAAAGGGTCGCAAAGCGGCCCCAGGATTTCAGCTTCAACCCACCTATCGCTGGGGCTGCCCCGCAGCCCTTTCGCGACACAAGGCCGCTCCCACAGGAATCTCACACTCTTTCAGCCCGGCTATAAAGCACAAAGGCGACCCGAAGGTCGCCTTTGCTATCCATAACGAAAAATCGTTACTTCTTCTTACGCACGTACAGGACCAGATTGTGGTCCACCAGCTCGAAGCCATGCTCGGCTACGATCTCGCGCTGGCGCTTCTCGATTTCGGCGTCCATGAATTCGATGACTTCACTGGTATCCACGTTCACCATGTGGTCGTGGTGACCGCCATCGGCCAGCTCGAACACTGCATGACCGCCGTCGAAGTTGTGGCGAACCACCAGACCCGCCGCCTCGAACTGGGTCAGCACGCGATAGACGGTGGCCAGGCCTACATCCTCGCCAGCCTCCATCAGCGCCTTGTAGACATCCTCTGCACTCATGTGACGCTGCTCGGTAGAGTCGAGCATCTGAAGGATCTTGACTCGAGGCAGGGTCACCTTGAGACCGGCTTTGCGCAATTCGCTATTTTCAACCATGGTCAGCTTTCTCGCCGATGCTGCTTCGCAGCTTCTCTTAATACGGGTATGATCGGGGTTTACGTTGTCCAGCCAAGATAGTGGAAGTCGCCCACCGATGCAAAACACCAAGCTCTTGCTAACCAGCCTCACCCTAGTGGGACTGCTCGCACTCGCCGGTTGCTCGTTTCCCGGGGTTTACAAAATCGACATCCAGCAGGGCAATGTCGTCACGCAAGACATGATAGACCAATTACGCCCGGGAATGACCCGCCGGCAAGTAAGGTTTATCATGGGCAACCCGCTGATTCAGGACACCTTCAACACCAATCGCTGGGATTACCTGTACAGCCTGCAGCCTGGTGGCGGTAAGCGTCAGCAAGAACGCATGAGTGTATTTTTCAACGAAAGCGATCAACTGGTCAGCCTGTCTGGCGACTTCATGCCAGGCGTCAGCCGCGATCAGGAAATCCTCGGCGGCAGCAGCGACACCACCGTCAGCCCAGCCACCGAGCCAGGCCAGGCCGAACAGCCAGCAGCGCAACCTGAAGAAAAACCGGCCAAGCCTGGTTCGACCGAAGAGTCCATCCAGCGCGAGATCGACACCATCGAGACCACCCCGGTCCCGACCCCCGCACCGCTGGAAACTCGCTAACCGCGAGCAGCAGATGCAAAAAAGCCCGGACCTGGTCCGGGCTTTTTGTTTGCGCCTTATACGTCAGGCATTCAATTGCTTGGCACGCTGGCAGAACGCATCGACCAGCGTATTCGCCGCCTGATTGAATAGCGGGCCCAACGTGGCGCGCACAATCGGCCCGGCGTAATCGAAGGACAGGTCCAGGCTGATCTTGCAGGCTTTTTCACCCAGTGGCTTGAACACCCAAACACCATGCAGCTGGGTGAACGGCCCTTCTTCGAGGTTCATCTCGATGGACTGCCCCGGCACCAGCACGTTACGCGTCACGAAGTGCTGGCTCATACCCCCCTTGGCCACTTCGAGCTTGGCACGCATGTGTGTATCGCTGGTTTCGATCACCGTCGAGGCCGAGCACCACGGCAAAAACTCAGGGTAGCTGGCCACATCGTTGACCAGATCGTAAAGCGCCTGGGCGGGGTATGGCAGCAGGGCGGAGCGTTGAATATGGGTAGTCATCCAGGCGTCACTTCCAAGGCTGGGTGGCGGCGCTTCGCAGCGTGCCGAAAACAGGTTCTGTGCGTATGACAGGGTTTGTATTGTCCGGTATTCATTCCAGTGGCTCAAGCACACCGAAATCCCATAGCGGACGACGCGCGGACTTGCCTATAATGCCGCCCCTATGGCTAAGCAAAAAAAACATCCGACCGGGACCATCGCGCAAAACAAGAAAGCGCGACACGATTACTTCATCGAACACAAGTTCGAGGCCGGGCTGGTCCTGTCCGGCTGGGAAGTAAAAAGCCTGCGAGCCGGCAAGGCGCACCTGACTGACAGCTACGTGCTGCTCAAGGACGGTGAGGCCTGGCTGTTCGGCAGCCACATCACCCCGCTGACCACGGCCAGCACCCACGTCATCGCCGACCCTACACGCACCCGCAAGCTGCTGCTGAACAAGCGCGAGCTCGAGCGCGTGGAAGCGGCTGTGGCGCAAAAAGGCTACACCTGTGTGGCTTTGGCGCTGTACTGGAGCAAGCACCTGATCAAGTGCGAAATCGCACTGGGCAAGGGCAAGAAGGAATTCGACAAGCGCGACACCATGCGCGAACGCGATTCCAACCGCGAGCTGCAGCGGGCTGTGCGGAACAAGGGCAAGGAAGACTAACCAGCCTGCCTGGCCGCTGTGGGAGCGGCCTTGTGTCGCGAAAGGGCTGCGAAGCAGCCCCAGCAATCTGCGCATCGACGCCGATCCTGGGGCCGCTCTGCGACCCTTTCGCGACGCAAGGCCGCTCCCACAGGCCCCGCGTTACAGCACAAAGAACGTGCTCTCAGCGCCCGCTGCGCCGCTCTGCCCGCGCCACCCGCTGGGCTTCTTCGTGCGCCTCATGCAGCACCTCCTGCACATACAAAATGTGCCGGCTGGACACCTCTCGCGCATCCTCCGCCCTGCCCTCGACAATCGCGAGGTACAGTTCCCGGTGCTGGCTGATCAGCATGTCCCGGGTTTCGGTGCGCTGCTGGTACATGCCGCCGATGTTGGTCACCACGTTACGCTTGAGCAGGTCGAACAGCCCCCGGATGGTGTGTAGCAACACCGCGTTATGGCTGGCCTCGGCGATCGCCAGGTGGAAGCGCGCATCAGCCGCGCCCTCTTCCGCACGGGTCACCTCATCGACCCTGGCATAGCAGTCCTGCAGCGTATCGAAGGCCGCCTTCAACCGCGCCCGGTCCGGCTCGGTGGCACGCTGGGCAGCGTAATAGGCGCAGGACGCCTCCAGGGTATGGCGGAACTCGAGCAGGTCACGCTGCGCTTCGGCACTGTGTTCGAGCAACTGCAGCAACGGGTCGCTGAAGGTGGACCCCAACGACTCCGCCACAAAATTGCCCCCGCCCTGACGGCTGACCAGCAGCCCCTTGGCCACCAGCTTCTGGATCGCCTCACGCAGTGACGGGCGGGACACACCAAACTGCTCGGCCAGGACGCGCTCGGCCGGCAGCCGCTGCCCCGAGGTCAGCGTGCCTTCCAGAATCATCCCTTCCAGCCGATCGACAATGTCGTCGGACAGGCGCCGTTGGCGTACCTGATCAAAAACCATCACATGCTCTCCACAAACCCCCCGGCAAATTTCAGGGGGTGCCTATTCTCGCCGATCCAGGCCACGCAAACACCCATCAAGCCGCGATTTTCCCAGCACATCAGATGCCCGCTCATCGGTACGCGACCAAAGTTTTGCACAGGACAAATTGACACACCTACGGCAGCGCTTTTAACCTAGCGCCCAGCCATTGTAAATTGGTCTTACCAATTATCCAATGCCAGTGCCTGACCAACAACAATTAGGGGCCACCCCATATGCAAACCTGGCAACAACTCTATAGCCCGCTTGGTAGTCTTGGCCTGTCCGCACTGGCGGCGGTCATCCCTATCGTGTTCTTCTTCCTGGCCCTCGCCGTGTTCCGCCTCAAGGGCCACGTAGCGGGCAGCATCACCCTCGCGCTGTCGATCCTGGTGGCGATCTTCGCCTTCCAGATGCCTGTCGACATGGCCCTCGCCGCCGCAGGTTACGGCTTCCTCTATGGCCTCTGGCCAATTGCCTGGATCATCGTTGCCGCGGTGTTCCTGTACAAACTCACGGTCAAGAGCGGCCAGTTCGAAGTGATCCGCAGCTCGGTGCTGTCGATTACCGACGACCAGCGCCTGCAAGTGCTGCTGATCGGCTTCTGCTTCGGCGCCTTCCTCGAAGGTGCGGCAGGCTTTGGCGCACCGGTGGCCATCACTGCCGCCCTGCTGGTGGGCCTGGGCTTCAACCCGCTGTACGCTGCCGGCCTGTGCCTGATCGCCAACACCGCGCCAGTGGCCTTCGGCGCCCTGGGCATCCCGATCATCGTGGCCGGCCAGGTTACCGGTATCGACGCCTTCCACATCGGCGCCATGACCGGCCGCCAGCTGCCGCTGCTGTCGCTGTTCGTGCCGTTCTGGCTGGTGTTCATGATGGACGGCCTGCGTGGCGTGAAGGAAACCTGGCCTGCCGCCCTGGTTGCCGGCCTGAGCTTTGCCGTCACCCAGTACTTCACCTCGAACTTCATCGGCCCGGAACTGCCAGACATCACCTCGGCACTGGCCAGCCTGATCTGCCTTACCCTGTTCCTGAAAGTCTGGCAGCCCAAGCGTGCGTTCAGCGAGGCCAAAGGCAGTGTCGGCGCAGCCGTTGTGCAGCCAAGCGGCAGCCAGCCTAGCCCGTACAGCTTTGGCGAGATCTTCAAGGCCTGGTCGCCGTTCCTGATCCTCACCGTGCTGGTCACCATCTGGACCCTGAAGCCCTTCAAGGCGGCTTTCGCTCCGGGCGGCGCGATGTACAACTTCGTGTTCAACTTCGCCATCCCGCACCTCGACCAGCTGGTGATCAAGACCGCACCGATCGTTGCCGCGCCAACCGCCATGCCAGCGGTGTTCAAGCTCGACCCGATCTCGGCCACCGGCACCGCGATCTTCCTTTCGGCGCTGATCTCGATGGCGGTGCTGAAGATCAACTTCAAAACTGGTCTTACCACTTTCAAAGAAACCTTCTGGGAACTGCGCTGGCCGATTCTGTCGATCGGCATGGTGTTGGCTTTTGCCTTCGTCACCAACTACTCGGGCATGTCCTCGACCATGGCCCTGGTGCTGGCCGGTACCGGCGCCGCGTTCCCGTTCTTCTCGCCGTTCCTCGGCTGGCTGGGCGTGTTCCTGACCGGCTCGGACACCTCGTCCAACGCCCTGTTCAGCTCGCTGCAGGCCACCACCGCGCACCAGATCGGGGTCAACGACACCCTGCTGGTGGCGGCCAACACCAGCGGCGGCGTAACCGGCAAGATGATCTCGCCGCAATCGATCGCCGTGGCCTGCGCCGCTACCGGCCTGGTCGGCAAGGAATCCGACCTGTTCCGCTTCACCGTCAAGCACAGCCTGTTCTTCGCCACCATCGTCGGCCTGATCACCTTGGTCCAGGCTTACTGGCTGACCGGCATGCTGGTTCATCACTAAAGTGAAAGGGGCCGGGCGCCGTCGCGCGCCCGGCACTCCCACAAGCAACGCTGCGAGAATCCATGATCATTTCTGCCTCTACCGACTATCGCGCCGCGGCCCAACGCAAGCTGCCCCCCTTCCTGTTCCACTACGCTGACGGCGGCGCCTACGCCGAACACACCCTGCGCCACAACGTCTCGGACCTGGCCGGCATCGCCCTGCGCCAGCGCGTGCTGAACAACATGTCCGAGCTCAGCCTGGAAACCAAGCTGTTCGACGAAACCCTGAGCATGCCGGTGGCCCTGGCCCCGGTCGGCCTCACCGGCATGTACGCCCGCCGTGGCGAGGTGCAGGCCGCACGCGCGGCGGCCGCCCATGGCATCCCGTTCACCATGTCGACCGTGTCGGTGTGCCCGATCGAAGAAGTGGCGCCCGCCATCAACCGGCCGATGTGGTTCCAGCTGTATGTGCTCAAGGACCGCGGCTTCATGCGCAATGCGCTGGAGCGCGCCAAGGCCGCCGGCGTGAAGACCCTGGTGTTCACCGTGGACATGCCCGTACCCGGTGCCCGCTACCGCGACGCCCACTCTGGCATGAGCGGCAAGAACGGCCCGCTGCGCCGCGTGCTGCAAGCCATGACCCACCCCGAGTGGGCATGGGATGTGGGCGTGATGGGCCGCCCGCATGACCTGGGCAACATCTCCAAATACCGTGGCAACCCCACCGGCCTTGCCGACTACATCGGCTGGCTGGGCAACAACTTCGACCCGTCCATTTCCTGGAAGGACCTGGAGTGGATCCGCGAGTTCTGGGACGGCCCGATGATCATCAAGGGCATTCTCGATGCCGATGACGCCCGCGATGCGGTCAAGTTCGGTGCCGACGGTATCGTGGTGTCCAACCACGGCGGCCGCCAGCTCGACGGCGTGCTGTCCAGCGCCCGTGCCCTGCCGGCCATTGCCGACGCGGTCAAAGGTGACCTGAAGATTCTGGCCGACTCGGGCATTCGCAGTGGCCTGGACGTGGTGCGCATGATCGCCCTAGGTGCCGACACCGTCCTGATCGGCCGCGCCTTCCTCTATGCCCTTGCCGTGCATGGCCAGGCCGGCGTGAAAAACCTGCTTGAGCTGTTCGAAAAGGAAATGCGCGTGGCCATGGTGCTGACCGGTGCCAAGTCGATCAGCGAGATCACCCGCGACTCGCTGGTACGCGAACTGGGCGCCTGAACGCCTGCAAGAACCACCGCCTGAATGACCCGGGGCATGTAGCGCACAGACGCCACAGCCCCGCGAGGAGACTGCATGAGCCTGCCCGCCGCGTTCCTGCGTGATGCCGAGCGCCTGATCCCCGCCGAACGCCGCTTCGACGACCCCACCTCCACCCTGGCCTTCGGCACCGACGCCAGCTTCTACCGCTTGATCCCCAAGCTGGTGGTGCGCGTCGAGTCCGAGGACGAAGTGGTCGGCCTGATCAAACTGGCCCAGCGCGAGCGGGTGCCGGTCACCTTCCGCGCTGCCGGCACCAGCCTGTCTGGCCAGGCCATCAGCGACTCGGTGCTGATCGTGCTCGGCGATAACTGGAACGGCCGCGAAATCCGTCGCCAGGGTGAGCAGATTCGCCTGCAACCCGGCGTGATCGGCGCCCAGGCCAACGCCTGGCTGGCCCCCTTCGGGCGCAAGATCGGCCCCGACCCGGCCTCGATCAACGCCTGCAAGATCGGCGGCATCGTCGCCAACAACGCCAGTGGCATGTGCTGCGGCACCGCGCAGAACACCTACCACACCCTGGCGGGCCTGCGCCTGGTGCTGGCCGACGGCACCCGCCTGGACAGCGAAGACCCGGCCAGCGTCGCCGCCTTCGAAAGCAGCCACGCCGAGCTGCTGGAAGCACTGGCCCGCCTGGGCCGCGAAACCCGCGCCAACACCGCGCTAGCCGAACGCATCCGGCACAAATACCGGCTGAAGAACACCACCGGCCTGTCACTGAACGCACTGGTGGACTACGACCAGCCGCTGGACATTCTGCAGCACCTGCTGGTCGGCTCGGAAGGCACCCTGGGCTTCATCAGCGCCGTCACGTACGACACCGTGCCCGACCACCCGCACAAGGCCAGCGCCCTGCTGGTGTTCCCCAGCGTCGAAAGCTGCTGCCGCGCGGTACCCGTGCTCAAGCAGCAGCCGGTCTCGGCTGTGGAACTGCTCGACCGCCGCAGCCTGCGCTCGGTGCAGAACATGCCCGGCATGCCGCTGTGGGTAAAAGGCCTGTCGGACAATGCCTGCGCCCTGCTGATCGAATCCCGCGCCGCCAGCCAGAGCCTGCTGCACGAGCAACTGCAGCAGATCATGGCCTCGATCGCCGACTTCCCGCTGGAACAGCAGGTGGACTTCAGCGAAGACCCGGCCGTGTACAACCAGCTGTGGAAAATCCGCAAGGACACCTTCCCCGCCGTCGGTGCCGTGCGCCAGACCGGCACCACGGTCATCATCGAAGACGTGACCTTCCCCGTCGAGCAACTGGCCGAAGGCGTCAACCGCCTGATCCAGCTGTTCGACAAGCATCACTATGACGAAGCGATCATTTTCGGCCACGCGCTGGAAGGCAACCTGCACTTCGTCTTTACCCAGGGGTTCAACAGCGCCGAAGAAGTCGCCCGTTACCAGGCGTTCATGGACGACGTGGCGCAGCTGGTGGCGGTGGAGTTTGGCGGCTCGCTCAAGGCCGAGCACGGAACCGGGCGCAACATGGCGCCCTTCGTGGAGCTGGAGTGGGGCCACGATGCCTACCAGCTGATGTGGAAGCTCAAGCGCCTGCTCGACCCCAACGGCATCCTCAACCCCGACGTGGTATTGAGCGACGACCCGGATATCCACCTGAAAAACCTCAAGCCGCTGCCTGCCGCCGACGAAATCGTCGACAAGTGCATCGAGTGCGGCTTCTGCGAACCGGTGTGCCCGTCGAAGGGACTGACCCTCAGCCCACGCCAACGCATCGTCATGTGGCGTGACATCCAGGCCAAGCAGCGCGCCGGCATCGATACCCGTGAACTGATGCAAAGCTACCAGTACCAGGGCATCGACACCTGCGCCGCTACCGGCCTGTGCGCCCAGCGCTGCCCGGTCGGCATCAACACTGGCGAGCTGGTGAAGAAACTGCGCAGCCAGGCCGCCGACCACGCTAAAACCGCCGACTGGCTGGCCGAGCATTTCCACACTGCCCTAAGCGGTGCGCGCCTGACCCTGACCGCCGCCAACACCGCACGCAAGCTGCTAGGCGCCCCGCGCCTGGGCCGCCTAAGCGCTTCGCTGAGCAAAGCCAGCAAAGGCCGCCTGCCCCAATGGACCCCGGCCATGCCGCAACCGCTGCGCCCGCTGGCCTTCGGCGCCACCAGCAACGACGCCCGCCCCCGCGTGGTGTACCTGGCCGCCTGCGTCTCCCGGGTAATGGGCCCGGCCTATGCCGACCGCGAGCAAAGCTCGCTGCTGGACAAAACCCGCGCCCTGCTGGAAAAGGCCGGTTACCAGGTGGTGTTCCCCGACAACGCCGACAGCCTGTGCTGCGGCCAGCCGTTCGCCTCCAAGGGCTACCCCGAGCAGGCCGAACACAAACGCCAGGAGCTGATCACCGCCCTGCTGCACGCCAGCCGCGGCGGCCTCGACCCGATCTATTGCGACACAAGCCCCTGCACCCTGCGCCTGGTGCAGGACCTGGGCGACACCCGGCTGGACCTGTACGACCCCGTGCGCTTCATCCGCACTCACTTGCTCGAACGACTGGAGTTCACCCCCCAGGACGAACCGGTAGCCGTGCACGTGACCTGCAGCACCCAGCACCTGGGCGAAAGCCAGGCCTTGATCGACCTGGCGCGGCGCTGCAGTAAACAGGTGGTGATCCCGGAAGGCATTCATTGCTGCGGGTTTGCCGGTGACAAAGGCTTTACCACCCCCGAGCTGAACGCCCACTCGCTGCGCAGCCTGAAGGACGCCGTGCAGTATTGCAGCGAAGGTATTTCCACCAGCCGCACCTGCGAGATAGGCCTGTCGAGCCACAGCGGCATCGACTACCACGGCCTGGTCTACCTGGTAGACCGCGTCACCCGGCCCCGCAGCCTCTAACGCGTTGATATAGGTGGGGAGCGTTGTGTAGGAGCGGGTTTACCCGCGAAGAGGCCGGCCCTGCTGGCCAATCCCCACCCGCCGTCCACCGTCGCAGCCACCACCGCATTCGCGGGTAAACCCGCTCCTACACCGATTGATGGTGCCCACACATCGGTGGTTGTACACAGCCCGCCGTATCCGCGGTAAACCCGCGAACACCGGCAACGCCGGTGCCATTCCCACCTCAATATCGCCCCGCCACCATCCCGATTGAACCCCCGCCAATCCCCCGCAGTCCACCTTACAGGCCCACCTTCCAGAGGCCCCAGAGGAGACACCCATGAAAGGTACCGCACTTTCGGCCCTGTTCGCGGCCGCCACCCTGCTGGCTTCGCCGGTGTTCGCCGCCGATGACCTCTGCGCCGCCAACCTGCAAAAGATCGACGACAGCATGGCCACCGCCGGCGCCACTTCCGAAGGCCTGGACAAAGCCATCACCGAGCACGTCGACAAAGCCAAGGCCGCCCAGGCCTCGGGCGACACCAAGGAATGCATTGCCATCACCAGCAAAGTGCTGGAGCGCCTGGAAAAAACCGAGAAAGGCAGCGGCAGCAGCAGCGGCGGCGCGTGAGCCCAAAAGCGGGCGACTGGACCGGCTGTCGACGTCGCCCGCGCAATGGCGTATACTCCGTCTCACGTACCGTAAGGTGCGGTAGCGTAACGCTAGCGTGGGGCCGATTAGGATTCGACGCCGGTAGCGAAACTCTAGGTGCATGCCGAGTTGGTAACAGAACTCGTAAATCCACTGTTGCAACTTTTATAGTTGCCAATGACGAAAACTACGGCGCGGAGTACAAGCTGGCTGCGTAAGCAGTCCTCTTGACCCGTTGCTTCTGGTAGCTTCGGCTCCAGCAATCACTAGGGGATGCCTGTAAACCCGAACTGATTGTCATACAGAACAGGATCGTCGCGTAGCACGTTGTGGGCGAAGTGACTAAAACTTACACAACTCATCCAAAGCACCCTGCCCGTCGGGCGGCTGCGGATTAAATCAGTAGACACGGCTAAGCATGTAGTACCGACAGCGGAGTACTGGCGGACGGGGGTTCAAATCCCCCCGGCTCCACCAAATGATCAAAAAAAGACGTCCACGGACGTCTTTTTTTGTGCCTGCGATCCAGCAAATACGCGGCTTCCAGCGCTTTTGCGATCTTTTGAGAGTTTTTGAGTTCCAGCCGTTCGGGTATTCCAGGCGGTATTCCACCTCACCCGGTGCTAATCTTTGGAATACCGAATCAGTGCCTGAGGAGAATCTCATGCCTGCTCAAAACCTCCGCCTCTCCGATCGACAGCTCAAGGGAGTCAAACCCGCGTCCAAGGATTACGTCCTTACTGACGGTGACGGTTTGCAGCTCCGGGTACGCAGCAACGGCTCGTTGCTGTGGAATTTTAACTACCGCGAACCGGTGACCAAAAAGCGCATCAACATCGGCTTCGGGACCTATCCCGAACTGTCACTGGCGAACGCACGAAAGAAGGCAGTCGAAGCGCGCGAGCTGCTCGCCCAAGGCATCGATCCGAAGGTGCAGCGCAATACGTTGAATGAAGCCAAGCGCGCAGAAACGGAACACACCTTCGAGAACGTGGCTACCGCCTGGTTCGAGCTCAAAAAAGACTCGGTTACCCCAGCCTACGCCGAGGACATTTGGCGGTCGCTCACGCTGCACGTGTTCCCCGATTTGAAGACGACCCCACTCGCGAAAATCACTGCGCCGATGGTGATCGGACTGCTTCGCCCAATCGAAGCCAAAGGCAGCCTGGAAACGGTCAAGCGTCTCAGCCAGCGGCTAAACGAGATCATGACCTACGGCGTCAACTCCGGCCTGATCTTCGCCAACCCGCTCACCGGCATCAGGGCAGTATTCAAGAAGCCCAAGAAAGAGAACATGGCTGCGCTTCCGCCAGAAGAGCTCCCCGAGCTCATGCTGGAGATCGCGAACGCCAGCATCAAACGCACCACCCGCTGCCTGATCGAATGGCAGTTGCACACGATGACTCGCCCCGCCGAGGCGGCGACTACTCGCTGGGCAGACATCGACTTCGAAAGGCGTGTCTGGACTATCCCACCGGAGCGTATGAAGAAGCGCCGTCCACACAGCATCCCGTTGAGTGATCATGCTGTCGCACTATTGGAGTCACTGAAGACTCACAGCGGCCATCGCGAATACGTCTTCCCGGCCGATAGAAATCCACGCACCCACGCCAATAGCCAGACCGCCAACATGGCATTGAAACGCATGGGCTTTCAGGATCGCTTGGTCAGCCACGGTATGCGCTCGATGGCCAGCACCATCTTGAATGAACATGGGTGGGAGCCCGAACTCATTGAGGTCGCACTGGCGCATGTCGACAAGGATGAGGTGCGCAGCGCCTACAACCGAGCCGACTACATTGAGCGCCGTCGCCCGATGATGGCTTGGTGGAGTGAGTACATCCAGAAAGCCGCGACCGGCAGCCTGCTCGCCTCAGCATACGGACAAATCAGAGACAAGAACGTGGTGCCGATACGCTAGCGCTATGCAGGCGCAAGAACGGCAGCAACAACAACTGAGCGCTCAAGACTCAGGGCAAGCAGTCTCGTTTATCCGCTTCTAAGCGCGGGTCCTTCCAAACAGGACTGCAAAGCCGCCCTGTTTGGAAGGACCTCACTTTGAAAAGCTAAAAGCCACGACGTTGTCCAGGATGTACCACGGAATTCCACCGATGGATAACCGCTTTTCACGTCCCCAAGAGCACTGAGTTTCGGCCCTTGACCGGGTTTATCCACAGGCGTAGAACTGGCCGTGCAAGCGCTGTCGATGACAGCACCCCAGGTGACCCGAACCTTCAAGGTCACGCCGCTCCCGCAGTGGTTCAGCCCAAGTACGATTCGCATCCGGCAGCTCGTACGGTCACTACCCATGTGATGGATGCTCTTACACATATAGCGCTCGTGCGCCAGATACACCGTACCTCGCTGCCCTGCAGCAACCTATCCGCTTGGCCGAATATTGCGCCAACCTGCGCCCGTCTCTTTCTTCTGGAAAGAGACGGGCACTTCTACCACTGCTGCAGCCCCGATCGCACCTGGCTTTGCGGCATTCCCCCTCGTGACAATCGGCGTGACAAATGCAGATGTCACCAGCAACAGCCTTGTAGATGATGGTGCCGCAGACCACGGAATGGACTGCACCTGACTGACAGTCAGGCATGCCCCGGTCATCGCATTACTGCTTGCACCTGGTTCAGGATCTTCAGGCGCTGGTCTCGTCAGCCAGTGCTGCCTCCACCCGCCCACCGGTAACGGTGCTCAGGAGGCCAGATCATGAGATGCCCTTGCTCCCGGTTGTAAGGAGCCGCCAGTCCCGCGTAGAGGACATTCCCCACAGGTCGCAGGGGCCTTGATCCCTGATAACACTCAGCATTCTTGGCGGGATGACGTGGGGCGAGGACTGGAGAGAAGAAGATGAGGTGACCAATATGGCATTGGTGGGTAGGCGCGACGGCCGCAATTTCGGCTACGGCAGGCAATTGAGCTACGCAGGACCGCAGGCACTGAAAGATATGTTCGGCGGCGGTCATTACGGCACGGTCAAGGCGCACTGTGATCGGTGGCAGGCATTCGTGAAATGGTGCCGCTCCGAACAGGGGCCGGGCATCAATGATGCGCGGCAGATTGATCGAAAGGTACTGGCCGACTATGCGGCGTATTTGCGCGACGTGGTTGGGCGGGGTGATCTCGCCGTCAGCACCGCGCAAAACCGCCTATCCAGCGTTAACAGGACCATGGCGGCGCTTCGCGGTGATCAGTGCGTGAAATTGCCAAGTCCGAACAAGGCGTTAAGTATGCAGCGAACTGGGATTCGCCGCTCAGTGCCGCAGGGGCAAAACCGCGAACAGGTTAAGCAGATCGTCGATGCGCTTTTTAGCAAACATCAGCTACGAGCCGCCGCGATCGTTCTGTTGGCGCGAGCCACCGGCATGCGCTTGCGTGAGGCCATCTTGGCTGACCTGCCACGGCTAAGCCGTGAGGCTAACGACCTAGGCAGGATTAACATTCAGGATGGCACCAAAGGTGGCCGCGCCGGCGCCTCAGCGCCACGTTGGATTGCGGTGGACGACCATGTTCGAGGTGCCCTTGGGTTTGCACGGCAGGTGTCGCCTGCAGGTAGCCGCAACCTAATTTCGCCAGACGAAAGCTATCTGAATGTTCTGCAGGAAATCATCCGCCCAGCGCGGGACGTGCTGCATGCACACAAGCTCAAAGGCTTCCATGAGCTACGAGCGGCGTATGCATGTGAACGCTATGAGCAAATCACCCAACACCCCGCGCCTATCAACGGCGGCCAATGTTGCCAGGCAGATAGGAACCTAGATCGTGAGGCCCGAAGGCAAATCAGCTATGAGTTGGGGCATGGTCGGATCGATGTGGTTGCGGCCTACATTGGAGGACGGTCATGAGCAAGCGATTCGATATGGAGTTGTTCTTGGCTGGCGTGCTGACCGGGTCGCACGCCACGCGGCAACGCCATTTGCGGCAGGCGGCGTTTATCCAATCTGAAATCGCAAAGCGCTGGCAGCGAGCAAATCCTTGGGCCTGGCAGCGGAAGCATTTGGTATGGTTTCTCGAACACTTCCTCACCGGGCGCAGTGAAGCAACCCGATATTACTATTTGCTCACTATCCGACTGCTCGCACGACGCCTGGAAAGGTCATGGGTTTTTAAACGTTGAGCCGAACTTCCGTTCCTAATTATCGCTAATCGCCACCTCCACCTCCGCCTCGGACAACCACCGCCTCGACGCAGCTACAAGCAATTTCCTCAGTGCTGATAAAATCATGACTTTTCAGGGCCGCCCCGGCCTTGCGTAAGTAGCAATGTAGCGCCGGATCCTAGAGTGAGACCTCAATCTCGGCCGGTAACTGATCACGCCGGATCGGGGGCTTACGGTTATACACGCACCACGTTTCGTCTGGCATTATGCCTTTATAGCGCCACCACTCTCGGGATGGCTGGTGACGAACTCAAGGGATGGAACATGGCAGAGAACAGCAACTTCGCCTTTTTCAAAGAACACGATCCGGTTTTTTTCCAGCTTGCCAATGCGGCCGAGCGAGTATTTTCCAGCGACCCCAACACGACGCTGATCAAACTGCGCCAGTTGGGCGAAGCGCTCGCCCAGGATCTGGCGGTAAGAGCGGGCGTTGAGTTCGACGCCACCACGTCCCAAGCTGATCTTCTGTTCCGCCTGAGCCGTGAAATCCAGCTCGACGGCAACATCCGTAACCTACTCCATACGCTGCGCATCGAAGGCAATAAGGCTACCCACGAATTCCGCACCCAGCATCGTGAGGCACTGGACGGGCTGAGGGTCGCCCGCGCCTTGGCGATCTGGTATCACCAGTCATTTGGCACGGGCGGCAACACCTTCAAGCCTGGGCCTTTCATTGTTCCGGCCGATCCGAGTGAGCCTCTACGTGAGCTGCAGGGGCAGATCGAAAAACTTCGCGCAGAACTCGGCGACAGTCGCCAGCAATTGGAGAACAACCACCAATTAGCCGAGCTATTGGCGCAAGAAAGGCAAGAGCAAGCCAATCTTGTTGGGCAGATGAACGAGGAAGCCCGCGTCTACGAGCAGATTGCCCTTGAACGCGAGGCAGAGCTATCGAAGGCTCGAGTTGATTTCGAGGCGCGGCTGAAAGTGCTGCAACAACAGCTTGAAGATCAGCCGCAAGCTGCCCAGCAGGTCACGCGTAAAACTCAGCAGGCAAGCAGCCAGTTCGACCTCAATGAAGACCTCACCCGTATTCTCATCGATCAACAGTTGAACGATGCCGGCTGGGAGGCCGATTCGCTCGATCTTACCTACAGCAAGGGCGCTCGGCCCGAAAAGGGCAAGAACAAGGCCATCGCCGAATGGCCAACCAGCAAGCCGAAAGAAAATGCTGATTACGTGCTGTTCGCCGGCCTAATCCCAGGCGCCATCGTCGAAGCCAAGCGCAAGCGTGTCAACATAGCGGACCGCATTCCCCAAGCCGAGCGCTATTCACGCCAACTGATCGTTACCGACAATCTGCAACCGGCCGGGCAGAACACGGGCTGGGCGGATGGCCAGGGCGGCCACTTCAAAGTCCCGTTTGCCTTCGCCTGCAATGGCCGGCCCTTCATTAAGCAGCTCGCCGAGCTGTCTGGCATCTGGTTTCGTGACTTGCGCAGCCCGGCCAACCTGCGCCGGCCGCTGCAAGACTTCCACACGCCGAGCGGCCTACTCGACCAGCTCAAACGCAGCCGTGAGGACGCCGAGGTGAAACTACAGCAGGAAGGCTTCGCCTACCTCAAGCTGCGTGACTATCAGGAGAACGCCATCCGCGCCGTCGAACAGGCCCTAGCCGCCAATCGCCGCAACTGTCTGCTGGCCATGGCGACCGGAACCGGCAAAACGCGCACTATCATTGGCTTGATGTACCGCCTTCTGAAGGCCGAGCGCTTTCGCCGTATTCTTTTCCTGGTCGATCGCAGCGCTTTGGGAGAGCAGGCCATCGAAGCCTTCAACGAGGCGACGCTGGAACAGAACCACACGCTGGCGCAGATCTACGACGTCAAAGAACTAGGCGACATGGCTGCTGAAGCTGAAACACGGGTGCAGGTCGCCACTGTACAGGCCATGGTCAAGCGCATCTTCCAGTCGGACACTCCGCCGCCCATCGATGCCTTCGACTGCATCATCGTTGACGAAGCCCACCGCGGTTACACCCTCGACCAGGAAATGACTGAAGGCGAACTGGCGGTGCGCGACTTCAACCAGTACCTGTCGCAGTATCGTCGCGTGCTCGACTACTTCGACGCCTGCCGCATCGGGCTAACCGCCACGCCAGCCAAGCACACCAGCGAAGTCTTCGGTGCTCCGATATTCACTTATAGCTACCGTGAGGCCGTGGCTGACGACTGGCTGATCGATCACGAACCCCCGGTCCGCTACCAGACCCTGCTGAGCCAAAACGGCATCCACTTTGCCAAGGGCGAGAGCGTTAGCGTCATCGATACAAGCACCGGCGAGGTGGATGTCGCCGAGCTCGAGGACGAACTCGACTTCGAAATCGAGTCCTTCAATCGCCGTGTCATTACACCCGGCTTCGACAAGGTCATCTGCGAGCAATTGGCACAAGAACTCGACCCGTCGGGCGACGAAAAAACGATGATCTTCTGCGTTAACCAGGCCCATGCCGAGCGGGTCAAAAACCTCCTCGACGAAGCCTTCAAGGACGTTCACGGCGAGGATTACAATCAGGCGGCTGTACAGATCATTACCGGGCAGAGTGACAAGGTCAAACAACTGATCCGCCAGTACAAGAACGAGCGCTACCCGAGCATTGCCATCACGGTCGACCTGTTGACCACTGGTATCGACGTGCCGCGCATTTGCCACTTGGTGTTCATGCGCAGGGTGCGTTCGCGCATCCTCTACGAACAGATGAAAGGCCGCGCGACTCGCCGCTGCGATGAAATCGGCAAGACGGTATTCAAGATCTACGATCCGGTAGACCTTTACGCCGCCCTCGAGCCAGTAGATACGATGAAGCCGCTGGTGAAAGACCCGAGCATCAGCCTCGAACAACTGGTCAGCGAACTGACCAATCCCGCTAGCCTCGATGCCCCAGGTAACCAGCCAGACACCAGCCATGCCCATGACGTTCTGGACCAGCTTAGCCAGCGGGTTATGCGCATCCTGCGCAAGGCCACCCATAAGGCCGAGCAAAAGCCAACCCTAAAGGATAAGCTTGCCGAACTAGAGAACACCTGGGGCGTAGCCCCGGACAAACTGCATCAGCACCTGCACCAGCTCGGCCCACAGCAAGCTGCCCAGTTCATCCAGCAGCATGCCCAGCTACTCGATCAGCTCGCAACGGTTAATGCCCTGCAGGGATCGCTGAACTACCCGGTGATCTCCACCCATGCGGACGAACTGATGGTCCGTGAACAAAGCTACGGCGATTACCAAAAGCCCGCCGACTACCTAGAAAGCTTCAACGACTTCATTAAGAACCAGTTGAACCAGTCAGTGGCCCTCGGCGTAGTGGTCAACCGCCCGCAAGACCTGACCCGTGAACAATTGCGCGAAGTGCGATTGCTGCTCGACGGGCATGGCTACAGTGAGGTGAACCTGCAAAGCGCCTGGCGCAACCAAACCAACCAGGAAATCGCTGCCAGTATCGTCGGCTTCATCCGCCGCGCCGCCCTCGGAGAGGCTTTGCTACCATTCGAGCAGCGCGTAACCAAGGCGATGGAGACGATTTATACCCTGCAGCCTTGGACTCAAATTCAGCGTAAGTGGCTTGACCGCCTGGCCAAGCAGCTGGTGCACGAGGTCGTTATTGACAAGAAGCAGATTGGTGAGGCGTTTAAGAGCGATGGCGGCAGCACGCGGCTGGACAAGATGCTCGGCGGCAACCTGGGCGTGGTACTGGACGCCCTGAATGACAACCTGTGGGCACAGACGGGATGAGGCCGATCCTGAACGCTGGGTTGGCCACCGTACTCGTTCATGAGGGATAATGCCCTCCTATTCACGAGTTATCGACTGCAACACCTAGAGACGCTTAATGACCCCTGCCGAGCTTCATCAGATCCTTGACCGTGGTGAGGACAGCCGCCATCAGTTCAAGCGCGATTTCAGCAATATTGATGCCTTGGCAGCCGAGTTGGTGGCGTTCGCCAATACGTCCGGTGGCTACTTGCTGATTGGCGTAGACGACTCCGGCACGGTGAGCGGGTTGAGTAGCGCCGACATTTCGCGACTCAATCAACTGCTCTCCAACGCGGCATCACAGAATGTCCGTCCGGCGATCAATCCATTGTCCAGCAACCTTCAGACCGAGCATGGGCTGGTCATGGTGGTGACAGTCGAACAAGGGCTGAATAAACCCTATGTCGACAACCAGGGTCGCATCTGGGTAAAGAACGGCGCCGACAAGCGTCGGGTCACGGCCCGTGAAGAACTGCAGCGTTTGTTCCAGCGGGCCGGGCTGGTGTGCGCCGATGCGGTACCGGTCGCGGGTAGCAGCGTGGCGGATATCGACGCCAAAGCGCTTGGCGAGTACTTCCAAAGACGCTTTCGGCAGAGCCCCGAACAGACAGGTTTGGAAACCATCCGCATCCTGGAAAATCTTGGCCTCGCCAGTGGAGACATACCCAATTTGGCCGGATTGCTGCTCTTCGGCCAAGCGCCTCAACGGCTGTGCCCGGCGTTCGATATCAAGGCCGTGGCGTTTCCGGGCACGGTTCTGCATGACCGCCACTATCTAGACAGCGAAGATATCGACGGCAATCTGCAGGAACAGTATCGACGCAGCCTTGCCTTCATAAAGCGCAACCTACACCATGTGCAGCGCCAGCAGGGCTTCAATACCCTTGGCCAGCTGGAGGTGCCGGAGGAGGTGTTTGAAGAACTGCTGGTCAATGCCCTTATCCACCGCGACTACTTTGTCAGCGCCTCCATCCGGATCATGATCTTCGCCGATCGCATCGAACTGATCAGTCCCGGGCACCTGCCTGACGTGCTCGATACCGAGAAAATTCGATTCGGCCTGTCCAACCGGCGTAACCCGACGCTCACCTCCCATGCTGTGCACATTCTCCCCTATCGCGGCTTGGGCACCGGCATCCCGCGCGCTATCGATGCTTGGCCAATGATACGGCTGGAGGACGACCGGCAGAGTAATCAGTTCAAGGTGGTGATTCAGCGCGCCGTTGAAAAAGGGCCTCTTTCGGGCCCAAGTGGGGACCAAGTAGGGACTAAGTCGGGACCAAGTAGGGCCCAAGTAGGGACTGAGTCCGCTGCCGAAGGAGAACAAGCCGAAACTCGTCTGTCTTTGCAGCAAGAGCAGGTAACGCTGCTGTCCAAAATGACAGGTGATCACACTGCGCCAGAGCTAATGACTTTCGTCGGGCGCAGCAACCGCAGCAAGTTCCGCGAGCAGGTTTTGGCCCCACTACTGGCGCTTGGCGTGGTCGAGATGACCATTCCAGACAAGCCCAATAGCAGCAAGCAACGCTATCGCCTGACTGCAGCCGGCCGAGCGCTAAAAGCCGAACAACGCTTCTCAGACGACTGAGCCCAGACAACCACTTCTTTGCGCCAGCGCAATCTGAAGCTTTACAAACTTCGCCACAGGTACCCATGACAAACTCCGATATCGTCCAGAAACTCTGGAACCTCTGCGACGTCCTGCGCGACGATGGCATCAACTACAGCGACTATGTCACCGAGCTCGTGCTGCTGCTGTTCATCAAGATGGAATACGAACAGGTGCAGAACAACGACAGCTTTGGCCACAAGCTGCCCGAAGGCGCGCGCTGGCCATACCTGGCTGGCAAGTCCGGCGTTAACTTGCTTGATTACTACCGCCAGATGCTGCTGGACCTTGGCAAAAACCCGGACCCGCTGATTGCTGCCATCTACGCCGACGCTCAGACTCGCCTCAAGGAACCGCGCCACCTCGAGCAGTTGATCAAGAGCCTCGACGGCATCGACTGGTTCAGCGCCCGCCAAGACGGCCTCGGCGATCTTTATGAAGGCCTGCTGGAAAAGAACGCCAGCGAAACCAAATCTGGCGCCGGCCAGTACTTCACCCCGCGCCCGCTGATCGACAGCATCATCCGCTGCATCAAGCCGCAGCCGGGCGAGACCATACAAGACCCGGCCGCCGGTACTGCGGGCTTTTTGATCGCTGCTGACGCCTATATCAAAAGTCAAACCGACGATTACTACGACCTCGATGCCAAAGCCCAGACATTCCAGCGCAATCGCGCCTTTGTTGGCGTAGAACTGGTGCCCGGCACTCGCCGTCTGGCGCTAATGAACACACTGCTACATGGCATGGAAGGCGACGAAGAAGGCGTGGTGCACCTGGGCAATGCCCTAGGTCAGACCGGGGCCAATTTACCCAAAGTCGACGTCATCCTCTCCAACCCTCCGTTCGGCACTGCCAAGGGTGGCGGTGGCCCGACTCGTGATGACCTCACGTACCGCACCAGTAACAAGCAGTTGGCCTTTCTCCAACACATCTACCGTGGCCTCAAGCCGGGCGGCCGCGCCGCTGTGGTGCTGCCGGACAATGTGCTGTTCGAGGCCGGGGTCGGCACTGACGTGCGCCGCGACCTGATGGACAAGTGCAATCTGCACACCATCCTGCGTCTGCCTACTGGCATCTTCTACGCACAGGGAGTGAAGACCAACGTGCTGTTCTTTCAGAAGGGCACAGTGGAAAATCCGCGCCAGGAGGAAGGTTGCACCAAGCGCGTGTGGATCTATGACCTGCGCAGTAATATGCCCAGCTTCGGCAAGCGCACGCCCTTCGGGGCTACGCACCTCAAACCCTTCGAAGACGCCTATGGTGAGGATCACAACGGTGGAAGCCCGCGCGCGGAGAACGTCGAGGGTATTGGTGACGCCAGCCGCTTCCGCTGTTTTACCCGTGATTACATCCGCAACGAGCGTAGTGACTCGCTAGATATCAGTTGGCTAAAGGACGACAGCAGCCTGGATGCCGCCGACCTGCCCGCTCCGGAAGTGCTGGCAGGTGAGGCCATGGCTGAACTGACCGAGGCGCTGCATGAGTTGGAAGAGCTGATGAAGGCGCTGGGGGCGGGGGATGAGGTGGCGGCGCAGAAGCAGTTGATGGCGGAGGTGATGGGGTTGGAAGTGGGGACGGAGGAATGAATACTGTAATGCCCACTGGCTGGACGAGTTTTTCTATTGCGGATGTTGGCGGGATATCAGGTGGTAAGACCCCATCGAAGGCCAACCCCAATTTCTGGTTGAGCCGCGATGTGCCTTGGGTATCACCCAAGGACATGAAGAAGAGCGTCCTTAATGACACCGAAGACAGGATTTCACAGCTCGCCATAAACCAGGCAGGCATGACGCTTTATCCAGCCAATTCGGTATTAATGGTCACACGCAGCGGAATTCTTCAGCACACGTTTCCGGTAGCCTTGGCAGCTGTCCAGTTAACGGTCAATCAGGACATCAAGGTTTTTCGGCCTACCGAAGGTGTTGTACCAAAATTCTTTTTTTATATGCTCAGAAGCTTTGGCACAGACATTCTGTCGGCATGCGCCAAGGATGGAACGACCGTACAGAGTATCGACTCAGAAAAACTTGAAACCTTTCCGCTCCCTCTACCGCCTCTGGCCGAACAAACCCGCATCTCCGCCAAGCTCGATGAACTACTGGCCCAGATCGATACCCTCAAAGCCCGCATCGACGGAATTCCCGCGCTACTCAAGCACTTTCGACAGTCCGTACTTACCGCTGCCGTGTCTGGACAGCTGACGGAGGAGTGGCGGCATGGTGCAGAAGTGAACTGGAGTTACCAGCGTGCGGCAGACGTGTGCGAAAAGGTGCAAAGCGGAGGAACCCCCAAAGAGGGATTTTTAGAGTCGGGAATTCCGTTTCTTAAGGTGTATAACATCGTCAATCAACAGATTGATTTTGAGTATCGCCCTCAATACATCTCAAAAAGTGTTCACCACCATTCATCATCCAAATCGATAACGCTACCAGGCGATGTCGTGATGAATATAGTAGGTCCGCCGCTAGGGAAAGTCGCAACCATTCCCTCGAACCATCCCGAGTGGAATATAAATCAGGCTATTACGCTATTTCGTCCAAGCAAGAATATTGTCTCAGGATGGATTTCGATTGTTCTTCTCGGTGGCGAGAACCTCCGCCGCATCATTAACGAAACGAAGGGTTCAGCGGGGCAGATCAATATATCGCTTTCGCAGTGTCGGGATTTCGTATTCCCAGTACCCGAAGTTGAGGAGCAAGGCGAAATAATCCGCCGCGTCGATAAACTCTTCACCTTCGCGGATCAGCTAGAAATCCGTGTCAAAGCTGCCCAAGCGCGTATTGACCGACTGAGCCAAAGTATCCTAGCCAAGGCTTTCCGAGGCGAACTGGTGCCCCAGGACCCGACTGACGAACCGGCCAGCGTGCTGCTGGATCGCATCAAGGCACAACGCGCCGCCGCGCCCAGGGCAAAGCGCAGTCGCCGATCTGCTACGTTGGGCTAAGCCTTTATCAGTGATGGAAAGAGCTATGTCAGTCCCGACCTACGACCAGTTGGAGCACATCGTACTCGACGTGCTGCACAGCTTGGGCTACGGCGCGAGCCGTCAGGCGCGGCAGCAAGTCGGCGGCAGTGGCGACGGTGGCATTGACGGCATGATCTCACTTGACGCATTGGGGCTGGAAAAGGTCTACGTGCAGGCCAAGCGCTGGCAGAGCACAGTCGGCCGCCCCGACCTGCAGGCATTTTATGGCGCCCTGGCCGGGCAGAAAGCCAAACGCGGTGTATTCATCACCACTTCCGGCTTCACCGTCCAGGCCTTTGACTTCGCGCGCTCGGTCGAGGGGTTGGTGCTGGTAGACGGTAAACGCCTGGTCAACCTGATGCTCCACCACGAGGTGGGCGTCAGCTCGCAGCTTTACAAGGTGCCCAGGCTCGACAGCGATTACTTTGACAAACCGCTCGGCTGAGCCGTGCTCAATGCCCCAATACCTGAGCGCAACTGAGTGTCGCTCCTAGGTAATCTAAATTAGGGATGAAAGTGGTTATCAAAAGCCGTCCACTACACTTCGATCTCGAATCCTGAAGGAGGCTGATCTCACAAAGCATCGTCCATGGGAAGCCAGATTACGCAGCATTCCAAGTGGCATTCCAAGCAATTGGACTGATCAATTATTAGTGAATAAAAACAAATTTTTACAGACTTATTTCAGATTACCCCGGCACCTCAAGTCCGAACACGCCGACCTGCTAGGCATCAAAGACTCTTCAAACGTAACCGCTGCGCCTAGCGTTTTCTGGCACGGCCGCTATTAGAAACGTGTATAACTACCCCACCTGCCCCCTAAACGCATCGTACGCCGCTACCGGCAAGCTGATCCCCTCACGAACCGCACAATCATAAGCTTCCTCTTTCCCCTTCCCCGGCAAGTAAACCCCCAAGGCTTCAAGCCGAGCCATCTGCTCATCCAACCGTGCAGCAAAGCACTCATCCAGCAACCTGGGAGCAATACCAACCACCAGCATCCCAGCCCCAGGCGATTCGCTCCCAGCACGAAAATCGCCTGCATCCAACGACCAATTGGCCCCCGTCACCCCCGCCGCAAGCACCTCAACCATCAACGCAATATTAGCCCCACGACCGCCCCCAAACGCCAGCAACGTCCCATGCAATGCCTCCCGCGCGCTGCGCGTTTCATTGCCTTGTGCATCAACCGCCCAGCCTGCCGGTATCGCCTCCCCCGCTTCAGCAGCCCGCAACAGGTTCACGTAGGCCGTGGCGCTGCTAGCTTGGTCAATCGCCAGTAACCGCCCCGTGTCACTGGCGGCGGCAAATGCAATGGGGTTGGTGGAGTACAGCGGCCGGCTCTGGCCGGCCACGGTGAGCAGCGGTGAGCCATTGGTGAACGCCAACGCAACCAACCCCTCGCGCGCCAGGCGACGGGTGTAATAGCCCAACTCGCCGCAGGTGAACGCGTTGTACTGCGCAAACAGGGCGATACCCAGTTGGTGCGCATTGCTGCACAGCGCTGGGAAGGCGCGATCGAACCCCAGTTGCGCGATGCCTCGGGCGGCGTCGCAGCGGATCATGGCCGGCGCGACCTGGGTCACGATGGGCTCGGCCGCCGTGGCGATTCGGCCGGTGGCAAAGCCGCTTAGGTAGTCCGGCAAATGGCCGAAACCGAGTTCGTGTTGGCCATGGGCCTGAGCTGATACCGTGGCGGCGGCAAGCGCCGAGGCCACGGCGTGGCTGGCGCCGTGGGCCAGGCAGAGCTGTCGAGCGAAGGTGGTGGCATCGGTCAGGGACAGGCGCTTTTCGGGGTTTTCGTCGTCCATGGTTTCAGTGTTCCCGGATAGTAGGTGTGCCGCAGGCTGAAAACCTGCAGGGGCGGGCTTGCCTGCGAACACCGGCACAGCCGGTGCCAACCACCGCGTTGGATTCTTCGCGGGCACGCCCGCTCCCACAGGGTATGCGGCGCGCTCACGGGCCTTGTTCTCTGCGCGACAGCGCAGCCCGGAGGGCTGGGTAATCTCCCACAGGATTTGGGTCGTTCAGTTAGTCATCTTTACTGAATCATCCTCGGCTCACCCACTTTTGCAGCCTCGCGGTCCAGGCCAAACGAGGCGAGGATTTCTGCGATTTCGCCCGAGGCATGCAAGGCCTGGATGTTCTTGCCCAGCGCCTCGCCTAGGGCGGCGTTGGCCTTGGTGTACGGGAAGGCGCTCTGCCCGGGCTCAAGCGTGGCCTTGACCCGTTGATCGGGCTCGGACACCTTGATGCTCTTGCCGGGGTAGCCGCCCTTCTGCTGCGAAGACACGGCCACCGCGAAGCTGTCCGCGCCAACCTGGATGCGCCTGGACGCCAGGTCCTGGGCCATGGCCACGGGGTTTGGGTAGAGCACCAGGTTATCGCCAAAGGCTTTCTTCAAATCGTCCACCCACAGGTAGCCCTGCACGGTGCCGATACGCTTGCCATCCAGTTCGGAAATCTTCGTGTAACCCTCATCCGAAATGATGCCCATCACGTCCAGGTACAACGGTGCCGACAAGCCCAACGCCTTGCTGCGCTCTGCCGTGCGATACCAATCACCGATGCCGACATCGGCGCGCTTTGCCACCACTGCCTGGACGACGGCTGCCGTGTCCACCACCATGGTTTTGACTTTCAGGCATTCGCGCTCGGCGATGCGCTTGATGATCTCGCCGTCCACGCCGCTCAACTGGTTGTTCGGCCCGGGTATCGAGTAAGGCGGGAACACATACGCCGCCACGGTCAGCACACCCGGGGTGATGGTTTCAAACTGGTTCGCGGGGGTGCATTCGGCCAGGGCGTAAGGGGCGCCGGCCAAGGTCGAGCACAAGAACATCCAACGGGTAAAACGCTTGAATGAGCGAGTCATGACGTCACCTTTGCAATAAGAGAGCAGCAGCCGAAATCGGCGCGAGTGGATTTGTTGTTATGGCTGGCTGGGGGCCAGTCTTTTTTCCAGCGCTGCCACGCCCAGGGTCGCCGGGGCGCAGACAGCGGCATACATCAAACCGGCCAGTATCAGCACCGGCATGTACTCGAACGTGGAAGAGCCAATGGAGGACGCCCGGCTGACAATTTCTGGCAGGGCGATGGTGAAACACAGCGACGAGGCCTGGAACATCATGATCGAGAACCCCAGCAGCGATGGCAGCGCTACCCGCAAGGCCTGAGGCAGGATCACAAAGCGCAGCGCGTCGAACCGGTTGAGGCCGATCACTTCGGCGGCCTCGGTTTGCCCTGCGGCCACCGACTCGATGCCACCGCGAATGATTTCACTGGTGTAGGCCGCCGTGCAGTAAGCCATGGCCAGCGCAGCAGCCCAGAACGAGGTCAGGGTGAGGTTGACGCTGGGCAGGCCAAAGTAGAAATACTGCAGCAGGATCAACGCCGGTGCGCCACGCCCCAGTTCCACCACCACCAGCGAGGGGTAACGCAACCAGCGGCTCGGCGACGAAACGCCCAGTGCCAGCAACAGCCCCAGCACAACGCCCAGGCCCAGGCTCACGGCCGTGACCTGCATCGACAGCACAAAGCCCTTCCACAACTCCGGCAACCATTGCCCCCACATCGTCAGCAGTTCGCTCATCGGGCAATCCTCTGTTTCAACGTGGCCGACAGCCAACGAGAGAACAAGGCCACTGGTACGCTGAGCACCAGGTACACCACCGCCGCCGCGCTGTAGACGCTCAGGCCCTGAAAGGTTTGCTGTGAAACCTGGTAAGCCTGAAAGCTGATTTCACCAACGCCAATCGTCGAGGCCACGGCCGAATCCTTGAGCAGGCCAATGGCGTAGGTGGCTGAGGTGGGAATGGCGATACGCACCAACTGCGGCAACACCACGTCGAAAAACCGTTGCGGCGCCGACAGGTTAAGCACATAGGCGGCTTCGAACTGGCCGGCGGGAATCGCCGCGAATGCACCGCGGTAAACCTCGGACATATGCGCCGCCGTGATCAGCCCCAGGCCAACCACCGCTGCGGTAAACGGCGACAGGCTGATATAGCCGCCACCGATGCCGAAGAAGATGAAAAACAGCCAGACAATCGGGGGGATTGAGCGCAGGGTCAGCACCAGCATGGCAGCCAGAATGCTCAGCACCTTGAACCTGGACATGCGCAGGGCACAGATGGGAAACCCCAGCACTACGCCGACGCAGAATGCGAGCACGGTAACGGCAATGGTCCAGGGTATGCCGTTCAACAGCATCATCAGGATGTCTTTCATCAGCGATTCCTCACTGCCTGAAGGAACTGAATCACCCGTTCATGCTCGGGCTCGCGCATCACTCGCTGGCTCGGCCCGTGTTCGATGATGCGCCCGTCAGCCATGACCACCACCCGGTCGGACACGGTTTCGGCGAAGTGCATCTCGTGAGTAACGACAATCATCGACATGCCTTCGCCGGCCAGCTCTTTCATCACCGCCAGCACTTCCAGGCCCAACTCGGGGTCCAGCGCCGAGGTCGGCTCATCGAACAGCATCAGCTCAGGGTCCAGTGCCAGGGCGCGGGCAATAGCGATCCGTTGCTGCTGACCACCAGAGCAGCGGGCCGGATAATGCTGGGCCTTGTCAGCCAGCCCAACGCGTTCAAGCAGTTGCAAGGAGCGTGCGTCGGCTTCTTTGGCGCTGCGGCCCAAGGTGCGGATTTGCGCCAGGCTGACGTTGCGCAGCACCGTCAGGTGCGGGAACAGGTTGAACGACTGGAACACCATGCCAATGCGCCGGCGCAACTTCAGCAGCTCTGTACGGGGCAATGCCTTGCCAGCTTCGATGTGCACGCCATCCATGCTGACCCGCCCCTTGGTCGGTGGCTCCAGTTGGTTGATACAGCGCAGCAAGGTACTTTTGCCCGACCCACTGGGGCCGATAATGGCCACCACCTCGCCCTTGTTCATTTCAAAACACACGTCGTGCAAAACGGGGTAAGGGCCAAACTGTTTATGAATGCCTTCCAGGCGCAAGAACGGTTCGGCGCTGGCCACCGGGCGCGGCGCCAAGGTGGGTGCGGTTTCGATCACAGTCATGCTGCTCATGGTTTTGCTCCAGCTATCGATCGCCGTCGACCAAGGGTGTGCGCGAGAGTTTGATCGGCCCGTTGGCGCTGATCAGCACCTGCTCTTCGAGCTTCACCCCTTCCCCACCGCCTTGTTCACCGATGTAACTTTCCACCGACACCACCATGTTTTCCTCGAACAGGCCGTCGTACCCCCACTCGGCGAAATCCACGGCGTAGGCGACGCTGGGGTACTCGTCCACCAGCCCGACACCGTGCAGCATCATCATGTAGCGGTTGTGCTCGAAGCGCTGGGGCACCGGCCAGCAGCGCTCGGCGAACTCGCGAAAGGACAGGCCCGGGCGTAGCAGTTCGACGTTGTGGTTGATCTGCTGTGAGGCGATGTCCAGCAAGTCGCCTTGGGCCATGGTCGGTGCCTTGCCGGGGCAGATGAAGCTGCGCGAGATGTCTGAAAGGTAACCGCCGGGCCCGACCATGTCGGTGTCGAAACAGACCATTTCACCGGCCTTGATGACCTTGTCGGTGGCGTCCTGAAACCACGGATTGGTGCGCGGACCGGAGCTGAGCAGGCGGCTTTCGGCCCATTCTCCGCCATGCGCGACGTTGGTGCCGTGCATGATGCTCCACAGCTGGTTTTCAGTAACCCCCGGCACCAGGCTTGTGCGCATCCGGGCAATGGCCAGGTCACACACGCCCATGGACACCCGGTGGCTGGCCACTTCTTCAGCCGATTTGATCAAGCGTGCCTGCTCCATCAATGGCTGCGCATCGAACAGCTCAATGCCCTGGTGTGTCAGGCGCTGCGCGCCCCAAGGGTCGCAGCGGTCGACCGCCAAGCGGCGATTGCCGCCACCGTGACGGGCCATCAGGTCCGCCACCTCCTGTGCCCAGCGCTCGGCTTTTTCCTGCACGCGGGGGCCGGCGAGGAAGTACAGCCAGGGAATCGCCGGGCGAATTTCATCGATGGTTTCAACGTGCTCGCTGTTGTGCCGGCTGCTGGTGAACTCGAACAGCACCACCGGGCCGTCGGTGGCGACGAACACATAGCGGCTGGGCGAGTGCATCACCCACAAACCAAGGTTATTGGTGTCGGTGGCATAGCGAATATTGATCGGATCGGCCAACAGAATGCCGGCGTAATCCTGGGCGCGCAGTTGCTCGCGAATGCGCTCCAGGCGGTAATGGCGCAAGGCTTTGCGATCGATGGCGGCATACGCATCGAGTAACGCCGTGTCGACCGGCGCGATGGCATGTTCAGTGACCTTGGCATCGCTGCGAAAGCGCAGGTCGCGTTCGGTTAACGCCGTGAGCAGCTCAATGGAATCAGAACCCGTTTGCATGCAACAACCTCCGCTGAGTCAGACCAACTTTCGGGGCAGTAACTAAAAGGTTTCTAAATCTGGTGACGGCTGTCTTTATTGTTGTGGGCGAGATGCGGCAGCTAGAGGTCCTTGACCAGCCGCAGGGCATCGTAGATGGCCGCATGGGTATTGCGCGACGCCACTGCATCACCAATGCGGAACAGCTGAAAGCGCCCTTCGGGGTTGCTGACAACGGTTTGCGGCTTGCCGACAATCAGGTCCATGTACTCCAAGGCACCTTCGTTGCTGGCCAGGGGTTTGAGGTCGAAATACAGCTCGTCCAGCGGCCGGGTGCCGTGGTTGACCACCACCTGATCCACCAGGCGCGTTTTGGTCAGGTCGCTGTAATCGGTGCCGATCGTGGCCAGCAATTGGTCGCCTTGTTTCTCTACGGCCTTGAGCCGGTAGGTGACGGTAAAGGTGGTGTCCAGGTGCTGTAACGCGCGCATGTAGGGCACCAGGTTCATGCCCATGACTTCTGGCGCGAACGAGCGGTCGGGGGTCATGATTTCAGTCTTGGCGCCACTGCGGGCGATGAATTCGGCGGCTTGCAGGCCGGCGTGGTCGCCCGCATCGTCGTACACCAGCACATTGCGCCCAGGCTTCACGTCGCCGGAAATGATGTCCCAGCTTGAAACCAGAAACTGATTGCCGTGCTCCAGCACTTCGGTGTGCGGCATGCCCCCGGTCGCCACGATCACCACGTCGGCGTTTTCATCGAGCACAATCGCGGTGTCTGCCCAAGTATTGAAGTGGAACCTCACGCCAAGGCGCTCGCATTGCGCCATGCGCCAGTCGATGATGCTGATCATTTCCTTGCGCCGCTCGGACTGTGCGGTCAGGCGAATCTGCCCGCCGGGTTTGTCCGCCAGCTCGTACACCACCACCTCGTGGCCGCGCTCGCCTGCCACACGTGCCGCCTCCAGGCCGCCAGGGCCGGCGCCGATAATCACCACTTTGCGCTTCTGCACAGCCTTGGGTATTTCATGAGGCATGGTGGTTTCACGCCCGGTCGCGGCGTTGTGGATGCAGTAGGCCGCGCCTGCGTTGTAAATGCGGTCCAGGCAATAGTTGGCGCCTACGCAAGGGCGGATATCGTCTTCACGGCCTTCGATGATCTTGCGCACGATGTGCGGGTCGGTCATGTGCGCGCGGGTCATGCCGACCATGTCCACCAACCCCGAGGCAATGGCATGACGCGCCGTGGCCACGTCGGGAATTTTTGCTGCATGGAAGGTCGGGAAGCCGGTCAGCGTCTTGATTTCGCCGGCAAAGTCCAGGTGCGGAGCATTGCGCATACCCTGGATCGGGATGATGTCGGTCAGCCCGGCGTCGGTGGCGATGTTGCCGCGAATCACATTGAGGAAGTCGATCATGCCACTGTCTTTCAACAGTTGAGAGATCTGCAAGCCCTCCTCTTTTTGCAGGCCACCGGCGAGCACTTCGTCCCCGGTGTAGCGAATGCCGACAATAAACTCCGGGCCCACGCGTTTGCGAATGGCCGTGAGCACATCGAAGGTGAAGCGCAGGCGGTTTTGCAGCGAGCCGCCGTACGGCCCTTCCAGTTCGTTGGTCAGTGGCGACCAGAACTGGTCCATCAAGTGGCCGTAGGCTTGCAGTTCGATGCCATCCAGGCCGGCGGCCTTCATGCGTTCGGCGGCATCGGCATAGTCGCGAATGATGCGGTCGATGTCCCACTGTTCAAGCTGCTTGGGGAAGGCGCGGTGTGCGGGTTCCTGATTGTGGGAGGGCGACACCACCGGTAGCCAGTCGCCTTTGTCCCAGCGGGTACGCCGGCCCAGGTGAGTGAGCTGGATCATCACCGCTGCACCATGTTCGTGGCACTCGTCGGTCAGGTCTTTCATCCAGCCGACCACTTCGTCCTTGTAGGCCAGAATGTTGTTGAACACAGGTGGGCTGTCACGGGAGATCGCGGCGGAGCCTGCGGTCATGGTCATGGCTACGCCGGCTTTGGCACGTTCAACGTGGTAGGCCCGGTAGAGCTTTTTCGGCATCCCGTCTTCCGGGTAGGCCGGTTCGTGGGACGTGGTGATGATGCGGTTGCGCAGGGTCAAATGCTTGAGGCGATAAGGCTGAAGTAGCGGATCGTTTTTCATATCGGTCTCGCAAACAGGTCATCAGGCACGCCGACAATATGCCCCTGTGTACACAGGTGTCAATACTCTTGACGATGGTGTACAGTTGCCACAAAGCGCACATTGAAAAGGGAAGAAATGCCCATGAAAGGAACCACCTCAAAGGCGGAAGCAGCAGGCCGAGGTTCACTGGAAGGCTGGCTCAATGCGGCCTATGAAAGCCTGACCGAGTCAGGTGTGGATGCCGTGCGCGTGATGCCGCTGGCCAAAAAACTGAATTTGTCGCGCACCAGCTTCTACTGGTTTTTCGAAGACCGCGATGCCTTGCTCGTGGCCTTGATCGAGCAATGGAAAAATAAGAACACCTTCAACCTGGTGACCAAATCCCAGGCCTATGCCGAGTCCATCACCGAGGCGATTCTCAACGTCTTCGACTGCTGGCTGAATAGCGAATTGTTCGACTCGCAATTCGAGTTCGCCATGCGCAGTTGGGCGCTGCAGTCGCCGGAAGTGGCGCAGGAAATCGGCCAGGCAGACGCGCAACGCGTCGAGGCATTGCGGCAGATGTTCGACCGTTTCGGCTTTGAACACGATGCTGCGATTACCCGCGCCCGTTCCATCTACCTGACGCAAATCGGTTACATCAGCATGAAAACCCGGGAGCCCCTGGCCCAGCGCATGCGCTACATTCCCGAGTACCTGAAGATATTCACCGGCAGGGAGCCGGAAGCCCGTGAGCTGGAGCGCTTTTATCAGCGCAACGGTTTTAGCGGGGCCGATTTGAAGGTCTAAAAACACCGACTCACAAATGAGCCTCTTTGAAGATACGGGGGTTCATTGCAAGCTTCAGGATCTTGCGCACCTGTAGGCACGGGTTTACCCACGAACAGGGGCGCAACCCGTGCCATCCCCTGGCCACCTTACCAGCTGTAACTCACCTTCGCCGTCACCTCACGCCCCGGGTTGTAGTAATTCGCCGTCCCCGACCCCACCACATGCTGTTCGTCAAACAGGTTGCTCACATTCAGCGCCAGGTCGGTCCCTTTGGCGATCTTGTAGTTCAGCGCCGCATCAAACAACGTGGTCCCATCGCTCTTCTTGGTATTGGCAGCATCCATGTAGTACGCCCCCACATACCGCGCGCCCAGGCCGACGCTCACGTCAGTGCCAGGTATGTCGTAGTAGCTCCACAACGATGCGGTGTGTTTGGGCGCCGTGGTGAACTCATTGCCCTTCAAGGAAGAGCCGTCATACAGCGACCCGCGCAGCACCTCGGACTCCATGTAGGAGTAAGCACCAATCACGCTGATGTCTTGCGTGACTTGCGCCTTGGCTTCCAGGTCAAGGCCACGCACGCGTGACTCGCCCACCGTCTGCTGCTCGATAATGCCGCTTGGCAACACCACGGCAATGGTGACGTTCTCCTGGGTCAGGTCGTAAACAGCGGCGGAGAAGAGTGCGTCCATGCCCATGGGCGAATACTTGATGCCCACTTCGTATTGCTTGCCGGTCTGCGGGGTAACGCCCACTTGCGGGGGCGAGACGGACTCCACCATGCTCACGTAGGTCGACACTTCATCGTTGACGATATAGGTCAGTGCCGCGCGGTAGGAGGTTTCGGAGAAGTTGTCCTTTTCCGTCTGCTCGCCACCGATGTATTCCTTGCTCGACAGGTCCATCGAGTCATTACGCACGCCTGCGGTCGCGATGACGCGGTCAAAGAACGACAGGTTCTGCTGCAGGAAAACCGCCTTGGTGGTGGCGTCATTCTTCTTGCGGGTATAGGGCGTGATGCCGCCAGGCACGCCGGTGAATACCGGGTTGGCGATGTCGATGGAGGGCGCCAGGCCGTAGACCGAGCTCTGTTTGGTCGTCGAGTCGAGGTACTCGACGCCCACCAGCGTGCTGCTGTCGATGTGCTCGAACTGGGCATCGTACTGCAGCATCAAGTTGCCATTGAGCTGATCGGCATCGCTGTCGGTGCCGAAGACGTAGCGTGGAATGGTGGTGCCAACACGCGAGGCGTTGTCGCTCAGGTAGGCGTAGCCAAAGTCATCGGTCAGCTCGCTGTAGCGCAGGTTGCTGCGCAGGGTGAAGCCGTTGTCGAAGTCGTGGGTAATGTTGCCGCTCAGGCTGGTGCGCTCGACATCGTGGAAGTTGTAGCCGGGCTCGCCGTAGAAGTCGCTGCGGTCGTACTCCTTGTCCAGCGGGTAGCCACCGCTGTTCGGCGAGCTGTTGGTCTTCAGGTAATCCAGCACCACCGTGGCCGAGGTGAAGTCGGTCGGCGCCCAGGTCAGGCCGCCCATGACGAAGCGGTTATCGTCCTGGGAGTGGTCGTACTCGCGGTCGCTGTTCTGCATCTTGGCCGTGAAGCGGCCGGCCAGGGTTTGTTCGTCGTTCAGTGCATCGCCTACATCGATCCCGGTTTCGGCATGGTCATAGGAGCCGTAGGTCACGTAGCCTTGGCCAAACTTCTCGAAACGCGGTTGCTTGGTCACGAAGTTGACCGAGCCACCCGGGTCTGCCGGGCCGAACAGGGTGGAGTTGGCACCCCGCAGAATTTCGATACGCTCGTAGGCGTAAGGGTCTTCGCGCACACCACGCATCGAGCTGAGGGTCAGGCCGTCTCGGTAGGTGGTGGCCTGGAAGCCGCGGATCAGGAAGTAGTCGTTGCGGTCGTCCGAACCGTAGTAGTCGCTGACCACGCCGGGGGTGTACTGCAGCGCCTCTTCGGTGGTGCTGACGCTGCGCTGCTGCATTTCCTTGTTGGTCACCACCGACACGGACGCGGGCGTGTTGAGGATGCTGGTCGCTACCTTGCCGCCAACCCACAGCTCCTTGGCAACCACCGAGTTGGCGTCATCGTCGGCGCTGGCCTTGACCTTGGCATTGATGATGACAGGCGCCAGGCGGTAGTCCTCGGTCGCACCCAGTTCCAGCGGGCCGGCAGGCTTTGGTTGCGGTATTACCAGATACGCATTCGGGCCCTGCGGCTCAATCTGCAACTCGGTTCCGCGCAGCAGCGACGACAGTGCCGACTGTGTATCCAGCGCGCCCTGCACCCCGTTGGTATTGCGGTTGGCCACGTTCTGCGCATCGAACGAAAGGCTGATGCCCGCCTCGCGTGCAAAGCGGTCCAGTGCCGGCGCCAGCGGGCCCGCGGGAATGCTCCATTGCTTGAGCGGGGCGTTGTGATCAGCGCTCAAAGGCTGTGCAAGCGACGGCAGTGCGTAGGTGCTGACTGCCAGCCCTAACAGTGCAGCATGCAGGGCACGACTCAAGGGGTGGCGCTGTGGAACCGGGGTAAAACTCATTCTCTCGCTCCGTGTCGGGGGTCGGCGGGCTGGCCTGTAATCCGGCCTTCTCTACATGCCGAACGAGAATGAGAAAACACCTCATTTATTTTCAATGAATTGCGCTACCGGGGCGGTTATCTGCGAGCACCTGTTTATCCAAACGCTCTCTCAAACCCAAAAAACAAAGGGCACCCATCCTCGGGTGCCCTTAGCCTTACAGCCCGGTGAACTGAATCACCCCATCGATCGCGCTGCCACCGGTTGCGCATGGCCCCTCGACGTCACGATCCCCAGGAAGGAAATCACGATCGCCAGGCCCAATGTCGAGCTCACTTCCGCCCGATGCTCAGGCGTGTACATCATCACCGCCAGCGCCCCGGCAATGAAAATGATCACCGCCCAGGTCAGGTATGGGAACAGCCACATGCGGAACTTCAGTTCGGTGTTCTCGCGCTCCAGTCGGCGGCGCATGCGCAGCTGCGAGATGGCGATAACCATGTACACCAACAGGGCGATGGCGCCGGAGCTGGCCAGCAGGAACTCGAACACGCCCTTCGGCGCGAAGTAGTTGAGGACCGCGATGGCCGCACCGATCAGGGTGCTACCGAACACTGCAGCACGCGGTACACCGACCTTGGAGGTCTTGTTGAGGAAGGCCGGGGCGTCACCGCGCTTGGCCAGCGAAAACATCATCCGCGAAGCGATGTAGATGGACGAGTTCATGCAGCTGGTAACGGCTACCAGCACCACCAGGTCGACCATGAACGCGGCGTTGGGGATGTTCATGATTTCCAGCGCACGCTGGTACGAACCCACCACCGCCAGCTGCGGGTCGTTCCACGGCACCACCGAAATGATCACGAAGATCGACAGGATGTAGAAGGTGCTGATACGCCAGATCACCGAGCGGGTGGCCTTGGCGATGTTGCGCGACGGGTCGCTGGACTCGGACGCGGCAATGGTCACTGCCTCTGTACCGATGAAGCTGAACATCACAGTGATGAACGCGCCGACCACCGCCGACCAGCCCTTCGGTGCAAAGCCGCCGTATTCGGCCATCAGCCCGCTCAGCCCACTGACCTCGCGGTTGGGCAGCCAGCCCATCAGCGCGGCGAAGCCCAGGCCGATGAAACCCAGGATGGCGGTGACCTTGAGGATGGCGAACCAGAACTCGAACTCGCCGTACTTGGCCACGCTGAACAGGTTGGTACCGGCCAGCAGCAACACCGAAGCCAGGGCGAAGATCCAGCTGTCCACCTGCGGGAACCAGGCGTTCAGCACATGCCCGGCGGCCAATGCTTCGATAGGAATCACCAGTACCCAGAACCACCAGTACAACCAGCCGATGGTATAGCCGGCCCAGCGGCCAATGGCCTGGTCGGCATAGGTGGAAAACGATCCGGTGTCGGGGTGCGCCACGGCCATTTCGCCGAGCATGCGCATGACCAGTACCACCAAGGTCCCGGCCACGAAATAGGAAATTATGGTTGCTGGCCCGGCTGCCGCGATGGCATGGCCAGAGCCGACGAAAAGTCCGGCGCCGATGATGCCGGCGATGGACAGCATCGTTACATGACGTGGCTTGAAACCTTGTGCAAGGTTGCCATCAGATCCCACGGTGTTCATTGATGTTGTTCTCTTTTTGCTGACACAAGGAAGGACGGGCAGGCGTAGGCGAAAATATCTCCTTTGAAATCAATAAGTCGACACGTTGTTCGCGCGCTGTTGTTGATATTTGGCACGCGTCACAGAGCAAGGTGTCAGTGCGGTTCGGGGTTCATTTAAGCCCCGCAGGGCTGTGGCTAATTACACGAGAACGCCCCGGAACTGTTCGATCACGACAGGGCATTTCCAATAGCGCCAGATGTCGCGAATGGCATGCCCGATCGCGCCACCGGGCCATTTGGTGCTTTTGTTTTTCATTTGGATGTGTTGCCGGTGCCGATATCTTCGCCGCACGCCGACGCTCGATGAACCCGCTTCTGCAAGCCGCCAACAAAAAAGCCCCGGTTTCCCGGGGCCTCTGTTGCCAAGGCGTCTGCCTACGCCTGCCCGGTACGCTCGAAGCGCCTGGCCAGCAACAGGTAAGCGAGGATCCCCAGCACGCCATGGGCGGCCACGAACCAGAGTGCGTTGTGAAACGAGCCGGTGCTGGCAACCACGTAACCAATGACCAACGGGGTGACGATGCCGGCAATGTTGCCGATGCCATTGAACACGCCACCGCACAGGCCGACCATCTTCTTCGGCGCCACGTCCGACAGCACCGCCCAGCCCACCGCAGCCAGGCCCTTGCCGAAGAACGCCAGGGTCATCAGGGCTATGACCGCCGCGTTGCCATCCACATAGTTGGCCAGCACCAGGCTGGTGGACAGCCCCATGCCGATGATGAACGGGGTCTTGCGCGCCCTGGACGGGTGCACGCCACGGCGGATCAGCCAGTCGGATACGAAGCCACCCAGAATACCGCCAGTGAAACCACAGATTGCCGGCAGTGCGGCCACCCAGCCGGCCTCCATGATGGTCATGCCACGGCCCTTGATCAGGTAGATCGGGAACCAGGTGATGAAGAAGTAAGTCAGCGCAGTGATGCAGTACTGGCCAAGGTACACCGCCCACAGGTTGCGGCTGGTGAACAGTTGCGCAAGCTCTGCCCGGGTCGGCTTGCTCTTGGCAGCCTTGCGTTCCTTTTCCAGGTCGACCAGGGCGCCACCTTCGCGCATGTATTCCAGCTCTTCACGGCTCAACCCAGGTGCGCTGTGGGGCTCATGGTACAAGCGGAACCAGAACAGGCTCAGCAGCAAGCCCAGAAGCCCCATCCAGATGAACACCTGCTCCCAGCTCATTGCATGGGTCATCCATGCCATCAAGGGGGCGAACACCACCACCGCCATGTACTGCGCCGAATTGAACAGTGCCGATGCAGTGCCACGCTCCTGGGTCGGGAACCAACAGCTGACGATGCGCGAGTTGGCCGGGAAGGCCGGCGACTCCACCAGCCCAAGCATGAAGCGCATTGAAAACAGTGCCACCGCTGCCGAGACGCCGGCCAGCCCCATCCAGCCCACAGTGCCTTGCAGCAAGGTAAACAGCGACCAGAGGATCAGGCTGATACCGTACACGCGGCGGGCACCGAAGCGATCGAGCAGCCAGCCCCCCGGCACTTGGCCGAGGGCGTAGGCCCAGGCGAAGGCAGAAAAGATCATGCCCAGCATGACCGGATCGAGCCCCAGGTCCTTGAGCACCTCGGTGCCGGTGATCGACAAGGTGGCGCGGTCGGCGTAGTTGATGACGGTAATGACGAAGATCAGCGCCAGCACCAGGAAGCGATGGCGACCGATCCCGGCCACGGCCTGCGGTGCGGCAACGGCGGATTTGCTGTTCATGTGGACCCTCTTGCTTCTCGATGGAAGCGATTGTTCTTGTACGCAGAAGGGGTGGCCGCAAGGGCCTTGTAGTACCTGTACCCGCGAAAGGGGGCTAACTGTCGATCACCCGATTCGGTGGCACTTCACCTCGGAAACAGGCCTGAAGGTTGTCCAGCACCATGCGCCCCATCTCCAGTCGGGTCTGCAGCGTCGCGCTGCCCCGGTGCGGTTGCAGGCTGACCTGGTTCAGGTCCAGCAATGCCGGCGGCACCCGTGGTTCATCGACAAATACATCCAGCCCTGCCCCGGCGATACGCTGCTCGCGCAACGCTTCCACCAGCGCGTCTTCATCGACCAACTTGCCACGTGCCACATTGACCAGGTAACCCTGTGGCCCCAGCGCCTCCAGCACCTCGGCCGTCACCAGCACTTGCCCGCCGTCAGCAGAAGCGGCCACGACCAGGACATCCACCGAGCGCGCCAACTCAACCAGATCCGGCTCATAGCGATAGCCCGTTTCTGGCTGCTCGCGCCGGCCGTTGTAGGCGATGCTCATGTCGAAGGCGGCGGCACGGCGAGCGATGGCCTTGCCCACCTGGCCAAGGCCGACGATGCCCAGCGCGCAGCCACTGACCCTGCGCGCCAGCGGCAGGTCGACCTTGCCCCACAAGCCATCGCGCACCAGCCGCTCCCCCTCGCCCAGGCGACGCAGGCTGCTGATGATCAACCCCATGGCCAGGTCGGCAACGTCGGCCGTCAACACCCCCGGGGTGGTGGTGACATGGATGCCGCGGCTGGCCGCATGGCGCAGATCCACCGCATCGGTACCGATGCCACTGATGGCGATGATCTCAAGGGCAGGCAACTGGTCCATAAGCGCGGTAGACAGGCCTTTGGCACCGCCGGTGACCACGCCGCGGATGCGCGGTGCGGCTTCGTCCAGCAGCTGTTGCGGGTTGTGCTGCTGGTACAACCGATGCACGTGGTAGGCGCTGACCAGTTGGGCATCGATCGCCTCGGGTACGGGCTGGGTCAGCAGCACTTCAATGGGGGTGTGAGTCATCGCGGGCTTCCGGCATTGAGAAGACATGAGTCGATGCTAGGCCTGCATTTGATACAGGTCTAATATAGATGCTGGATTGAATAATTCAGGATTTGAATCGTGGAATTGCACCAGCTGCGTTGCTTCGTGGCCGTGGCCGAAGAGCTGCATTTCGGTCGCGCTGCTACCCGCCTGCACATGACCCAGCCACCCCTTAGCCGCCAGATCCAGCTGCTGGAGCATGCCTTGGGTGTGCTGCTGCTCGAGCGCAACAACCGTCAGGCGCGGCTCACCCTGGCGGGCGCGAGCTTCCTCGAGGATGCCCGGCGCATTTTGCAGATTGCCGAATCAGCCAGCCACTCCGCGCGGCGCATCGCCCACGGCGAAGCAGGCCGCCTGACCCTGGGTTTCACCGCCGTTGGGGCGTACAGCATGGTCCCCCGTTTGCTGGTGCACGCCGGGCAGACGCTGCCGGACATCGAGCTGGTGCTCAGCGAGCGCGTCTCCAGCACTCAGGTGCATGACCTGGAAGCAGGGCTGATCGATGTCGGGCTGGTGCGCCAGGTACTGCCCAGCGCGCGGGTGGAGTACTTGCCAATCCACCGCGAGCCCTTCGTCGCCGCCCTGCCCGCCGGGCACGCGCTGGCGAACCACGAACGGCTGACACCCAGCGACTTCGACCAGCAGCCGTTCGTGATGTACAGCGCCAACGAAGGGCGGTATTTCCATGACCGTATTGCCAACCTGTTTGCGCGGCACGAAGTGCAGCCGCGCTACCTGCACCAGTTGGGTCAGACTCATTCGATTCTGGGCCTGGTCAATGTGGGACTGGGCTGTGCCGTGGTGCCGGCCTCTGCCCAGGCACTGCGCCTGGAGCAGGTGGTATTCCGGCCGTTGGAGGGGATGGAGCAACAGGCAGAAATCTTCCTGGCGTTCTGCCGGGACAACCCCAACCCGGTGCTGGGGTCTTTCGTTGCAATGGCGCGGGCCTTTTTTGAAGCCGCTTGAGGGCCTGGCCCCCCCACAGGCCCCACACCAGCCTGAAGCCAGGTGCAATCCCTGTGGGAGTGGCTTTAGCCGCGAACACCGGCGGAGCCGGTGCCATGCACTGTGTTGGATGCTTCGCGGGGCAAGCCCACAGGTGCCCCCGCAGGCTTGAGGCTGATGCAGTACCTGGGGAAACAACTGGCTTGCTCAATTTCTAGAAGCTAGCGCAATCCCGGTGGGAGCGGCCAGCCGCCTTACCGTACCAGGCAAGGTCGTTTGTTATCGAAGCTCCAACCCGAGATCAGGAACTGCATTGCCACGCTGTCATCGCGCGCGCCCAGCCCCATGTTGCGGTAGCACTCATGGGCCTTGGCCAGCTGGTCTTCGTCCAGTTCCACGCCCAGGCCCGGCCGCGCCGGTACCCGCACATGCCCATCGACAATGCGCAGCGGATCACGCGTCAGCCGCTGGCCATCCTGCCAGATCCAGTGCGTATCGATCGCAGTGATATCCCCCGGCGCAGCAGCCGCCACCTGGGTGAACATCGCCAGCGAAATGTCGAAGTGGTTGTTCGAGTGCGACCCCCACGTCAGGCCCCAGTCGTTACACATCTGCGCCACCCGCACCGAACCCTGCAAGGTCCAGAAGTGCGGGTCGGCCAGCGGAATGTCCACCGACTGTAACTGAATGGCATGGCCCATCTGTCGCCAGTCGGTAGCGATCATGTTGGTCGCGGTGGGCAGCCCGGTGGCGCGGCGGAACTCGGCCATCACCTCGCGGCCCGAGTAACCGTTCTCGGCGCCGCAGGGGTCTTCGGCGTAGGCAAGCACATTGTGCTTGTCGCGGCACAGGGCGATGGCCTCCTTCAGCGACCACGCGCCATTGGGGTCGAGCGTGATGCGCGCTTCGGGGAAGCGTTCGGCCAGCGCTGTCACGGCCTCCATCTCTTCTTCACCACGCAGCACGCCGCCCTTGAGCTTGAAGTCGCTGAAGCCATAGCGCGCCTTGGCGGCCTCGGCCAGCCGCACCACTGCTTCCGGGGTCAGGGCCTTTTCGCGGCGCAGGCGGAACCAGTCGTCATCGCTGTCGGCTTCGTTGCGGTAGGCCAGGTCGGTCTGCTGACGGTCGCCGATGTAGAACAGATAGCCGAGCATCTTCACCGCATCGCGTTGCTGGCCCTCGCCCAGCAATGCTGCCATCGGCACATTCAGGTGCTGGCCGAGCAGGTCGAGCAACGCCGACTCGATGGCCGTCACCGCATGCACGGTGATGCGCAGGTCGAAGGTCTGCAGGCCGCGGCCCGCCGAGTCGCGGTTGGCGAAGGTCTGGCGCATGGCATTGAGCACACGCTGGTAATGGCCGATCGGCTGGCCGACCACCAGGCTGCGGGCGTCCTCCAGGGTCTGGCGAATCTTCTCGCCGCCGGGCACTTCGCCCAGGCCGGTATTGCCGGCGCTGTCGCGCAGCACCACCACGTTGCGGGTGAAGAACGGACCATGGGCGCCACTGAGGTTGAGCAGCATGCTGTCATGGCCGGCCACGGGGACCACGCGCAAGTCGGTGACCACCGGGGTGCTGGCATGTACGGCGGGATTGGTCTGCATATTCATGGTTGTTGTCTCGCAGTCATCAGTGGGTCTGGCCCAGGGCCGAAGGGGCCTTGAGGTCATCGGAAGAGGCGCCCTTGGGGCGAGTGCGTACGAAGAAGATGGCAATCGCCGCCAGCACCGAGGTCACCGCCAGGCCGTACAGCCCGCCCTGGATCGAGCCAGTCTGCTGCTCCAGCAAGCCGAAGGTGGTGGGGGCAACGAAGCCGCCGAGGTTGCCGACCGAGTTGATCAGGGCAATCACCGCCGCAGCGATGCGGGCGTCCAGATAGCCCTGGGGGATTGGCCAGAACAGTGACGACGCTGACTTGAAGCCGATCGCGGCGAAGCACACGGCGACGAAGGCAAACACCGGCCCACCCGTGGTGGACATGAACATGCCCGTGGCAGCGACCAGCAGGGCGCCGGCCACCCAGGCCTGCTGGAACTTCCAGCGAGCGGAACCGGCGGCGAAGGCGTACATGGCCAGGATCGAGATCAGCCAAGGGATCGAGTTGAAGAAACCAACCTGCATGTCACTGAGGTCGCCCATGCGCTTGATGATGCTGGGCAGCCAGAAGGTGGCGGCATAGATGGTCAGCTGGATGCAGAAGTAGATCAGGCAGAACAGTACGATCTGGCGGTCCTTGAGCAGGCTCCAGGCCGACGGCCTGACCGCGCCGATGGCCTCACGCGCTTGCTGCTCGCGGTCGATGGTGGCGACCAGCGCGTCCTGCTCGGCCTTGCTCAGCCACTTGGCGTCCTGCGGCTTGGAGTCGAGCCAGAAGAACACAAAGAAGCACAGCGCCACCGAGGCCATGCCTTCAATGAACAGCATCCACTGCCAACCATGCAGGCCCAGGCCCTGGATCTGCATCAACGCCCCGGCCAGCGGCCCGGAAATCAACGAAGCCAGCGCCGAGCCACTGAGGAAGATGGCAATGGCCTTGCCGCGCTCTGCCGCTGGCAGCCAACGGGTGAAGTAGTAGATCACGCCAGGAAAGAAGCCTGCTTCGGCCACCCCGAGCAGAAAACGCAACACGTAGAACTGGGTTTCGTTCTGCACGAAGGCCATGGCCGTGGCCACCAGCCCCCAGGTGAACATGATACGGGTCAGCCACAGCCGGGCACCGACCTTTTGCAGCAGCATGTTCGAAGGGACTTCGAACAGCGCGTAACCGATGAAGAACAGCCCGGCACCGAAGCCATAGGCCGCAGCGCTGATGCCCAGGTCGCTTTCCAGGTGCGGGCGGACGAAGCCAATGTTGACGCGGTCAAGGTAGTTGACAATGAACATGATGACGAACAGCGGCAGGACGTGGCGCTTGACCTTGGCCACGGCACTGGCCAACGCGTCGCCTTCATGCCGGGCAGACGGAGCGAGGGTGTCGTTCACTTGCGGATCTCCCACTAATTGTTTTTGTGCGGGTCGGGTTGTCTGACATGGCAGTGGGGAGGAGCTTATTCGCAGCGAGGTTGTACGACAAGATCATTAACGTCGGCAAAATAGCAAAATACAAGCTGTCACAATGCCAATTTGATCCTAACGTGCAAAAACAGATCAACTACATGCTGAATTGGATGCGCGAAAAATCGGCAAAAAATATTTCTATCGATTAACTTGTCGTACAAGCAAATCAAGAAGCGGATCACACATGGAACCCGAACACGCGCGCAAACGCGGCCACAGCCGTGCCCATGACCTGGTTTCCAGCCTGACCCAGCAGATTTTGCTGGGCACCTTCAAACCAGGCGACAAACTGCCTTCGGAAAACACCTTGGTGCGCGAGCACGGGGTCAGCCGCACAGTGGTTCGCGAAGCCTTGTCGAAGCTGCAGGCCTCGGGGTTGGTGGAGCCGCGCCACGGGATCGGTACGTTCGTGATGGAGCGCCAGGCCCAGGCCGGGCTGCGCGTTGCGGCGGAGAGCGCGGCGAATGTGCGCGATCTGCTGGAGCTGCGTATTGGCCTTGAAGGCCAGGCTGCCGCGCTGGCCGCACTGCGTCGTGATGAGGGGCAACTGGCGCGCATGCGCCAGGCGCTGGATGACTATCAGGACCTGGCCGCTGCCGGCGACAGCTGCATCGAAGCCGACCGGCGATTTCACCTGCTGATTGCCGAGGCCACCGGCAATCTGTATTTCACCGAGATGCTGCTGCAACTGGGTAACGGCCTGATACCGCGCAACCGCATGGCCCTTGCCGAGCGCGCGGGGGCCAAGCTGGCGCGGCAAGCGTACCTGGCCAACCTGGAGCATGAGGCGATCCTCAATGCCATCCGCCGACAAGACCCGGATGCCGCGCGGGCGGCAGTGTGCCTGCACCTGTCCAACAGCCGAGACCGGCTACTGCCGGACTGACTATCAGGCAGTGCAAGGCCTCGGGCTTGAGGCTACGAACAGAGTGGCGTGCAGGGTGGCCGTTACCTCCAGCTACCCTGCCCTCACTTCACCAGGTCAGGCAGATCTTGCCGAAATGCCGGTTGCTCTCCTGGTAACGGAACGCCTCGACGATCTGTTCCAGCTCGAAATGCTTGTCCACCACCGGCCGCAGGCCGTTGGCATCGATCGCCCGCACCATCGCCTGCTGCTGCGCTCGGCTGCCAACCAGCACCCCTTGCAGCCGAATCTGCCGCACCAGCGCCTGCACCAGCGGCAACTGCCCGGCCACCCCGGTAAGGATGCCGATCAGCGAAACATGCCCGCCAATGCGCGCGGCAATCATCGACTGCTCCAGCGTCGCCGGGCCGCCCACTTCAATCACATGATCGACACCGCGGTTGCCAGTCAGCTCGCGCACCTTCTCACCCCAGGCCGGGGTGCTCTTGTAGTTGATCAGGTGGTCGGCACCCAGGGCCTTCAGGCGCTCCAGCTTGGCATCGCTGGACGAGGTGGCGATCACGGTCGCGCCCGCCAGCTTGGCGAACTGCAGGGCGAAAATCGACACACCGCCGGTACCCTGCACCAGCACCGTGTCGCCGGGCTTGAGGTGATCATCGCTCATCAGCGCCCGCCAGGCGGTAAGGCCGGCGGTGGTCAGGGTGGCAGCCTCGGCATGGCTGAAACCCTGGGGTGCCAGGGTGAAGGCGGTGGCGCGGGCAGTCACCTGCTCACGGGCGTAGCCATCGATGCCGTCGCCGGGCACCCGGGCAAAGCCCTCGACATTGGCCTGGCCATCGAGCCAGTCGGGGAAGAAGGTGCTGACCACATTGTCGCCGACCTGGAACTCAGTGACGCCAGCCCCCACCGCAACCACCTCGCCGGCGCCATCGGCCATGGGGATGCGTCGCTCGCTCGGGCCCCACATGCCGCTGACCACGGCGAAATCGTGGTAGTTGAGGGAACTGGCGTGCAGGCGCACGGTAATCTCGCCGGCCTGGGGGGCCTGGGCCTCGCAGGTGCCGACCTCGACCTTGTCGTAGCCGCCGCCGGGTTGTACGTAGATGGCCTTGCTGCTCATGGGTGGGTCTCCGTATCAGAGCAAAGAATGGGGTTCAGCATAGACAGATCCGGCCCTTTCGCGGGCACGCCCGCTCCCACAGGGGCACCACAGGCCCCGAGACGTGCGCAATACCTGTGGGAGCGGGCATGCCCGCGAAGAGGCCCGCATTGCCAACACACGCGTCAGCCCAGCATCACCTTCAACGCTCGGCAATCTGCCGCATGCCAATCCACCAGTTCCGGCCAGGGGTTGTCCGGCAGGTTCACCAGCACCGTGCGCGCCCCCGCCGCCCGCCCACAGTCCAGGTCAAAGCGGTAATCCCCCACCATCACCAGTTCGCTCGGCGTCACGCCCCAGGCGCTGGCAATCTTCAGCAACCCATCCGGGCTCGGTTTGGGCGCAGCCTCGTCACGCCCGAGAATGTGTTCCACCGGGAAGCAGTCCGCCAGGCCGATGGCCTCCAGCGTTACATGTGCCAGCTCACGCGCATTGCGGGTCAGAATACCCAGCCGGCACCCGCGCCCGGCCAACTCACGCACCAGCTCCACCGCCCCGGTGGCCGCCGTGGAGGCCGTTGCCAGGTCCCTTTCGTGCTCCAGCAACCAGGCATGCTTAGCCGCCGCTTCCTCTGCCGGCAAGGCCGCCAGGTGGGTGAGGATGTCGTGTTCGGCCGGGATGTCCAGCGCCACCCGAATGGCGGCGAAGTCGTGCACGGCCACGGTCAGGGTGCCGTCCATGTCGAACACCCAGTTGCGCACCTCGCCCAGGCTCATGCCCAGTCCTTGCGATGGCGAATCAGGCCTTCCTGGCTCGACGATGCCACCAGTTGCCCGGCCTGGTTGAAAATGCTGCCGCGGCAGAAGCCACGGGAGTTGCCGGCCCAGGGGCTATCGGTGGCGTACAGGAGCCACTCGTCGGCGCGCAGGTTGCCGTGAAACCACAGCGAATGGTCGAGGCTGGCGATCTGCATGTCGCGCTGCCACACCGATTTGCCATGGGGCAGCAACGCTGTGGTCAGCAGGCCGAAGTCCGAGGCGTAGGCCAGCATGTACTTGTGCAGGGCAGGCACGTCCGGCAGGTTGCCGTCGGCGCGGAACCAGGCGTATTTCACCGGGTCGCCCGGCTTGGGGTTGAACGGGTCGCGCTCGGTGACCGGGCGGATCTCGATCGGCTTGGCACACAGCACCTTGTCGCGAATGCGCTCGGGCAACTGGTCGGCCATGGCACGGGCCAGTTCGACTTCGGTAGGCAGGTTTTCCGGGCCGACCACGTCAGGCATCTGCGCCTGGTGCTCGAAGCCTTCCTCGTCGTACTGGAATGATGCACTGCAGGTGAAGATGGTCTGGCCCTTCTGGATCGCCGTCACCCGTCGTGTACTGAAGCTGCCGCCATCGCGCACGCGGTCTACCGAGTACACCACTGGAAGGCTGGCATCGCCCGGGCGCAGGAAGTAGCCGTGCAACGAATGCACATGGCGCGCGTCCTCGACTGTCTGGCTGGCAGCCGACAACGACTGGCCCAGCACTTGGCCACCGTAAAGCTGGCGGAAGCCCAGGTCCTGGCTACGTCCACGGAACAGGTTCTCCTCGATGGATTCGAGGCTCAACAGGTCGACCAGGTCGTCCAACACATGACTCATCGGCGGTTCTCCGTAGGAGCGAGCCTAGCTCGCGATGCGCCGCCCGAGCGGCGCTCGATTTCACAGGCGCTGAACGTGTTACGGGCAAGCGCCTTCCAAGTAGGCAAATGATACAGCGTTTGTCATTCGCGCCGGGCATGGCTGTGCATTCAGGCGCGCAGGGTGCGCTCCCAGTGCGCGCGATCGATCCGGTACAGCACATGCGGGCGCAGCGGGTGGCCGATGGGCAGCCGGGGGTGCTCGAAGCTGCCGTGCAGGTCCTGCTGCATGCCGATGGCTTGCATCACCTTTTGCGACGGCAGGTTGCATTCGCTGGTGAACGACACGACCTCCTCCAGGCGCAATTGGGCAAAAGCACAACGCAGGCAGGTCCACGCCGCCTCGCTGGCAAAGCCCAGGCCCCAGTGACGGCGTGCCAGGCGCCAGCCGATCTCCACCGCCGGGGCAAAAGGCGCGTCGAAGTTGACATTGAGCAACCCGGTCATGCCGATGAACGCGCCACTGTCCTTGCGCTCCAGGGCCCACAAACCAAAACCGTACTCATTGAAATGCCCACGCACGCGGCCGATCAACGCAGCCGCCTCAACGCGCGTCAGCGGCGCCGGAAAGTAGCGCATCACCTGTGGGTCGGCGCACAGTGCGGCGAACTCGCGCAAGTCATCGTCATGCCATTGGCGCAGCACCAGCCGTGCGCTTTCCAGTTCGAGGATGGGGGTCATCGGGCCTGCTCCGGTTTACCGCCTTGCAGTTTACAGCGTAGGCGCGGGCGCGGGTTTCACCCAGCCGGCAGCCGCCAAATGCAATTTTCACACGCCCTTCACCGGCCCCCGACAGGCCGCTTGGCAGGATGCCGCCATCCACCACCGCGCCAGCCGCGGCACTGCCAACGGAGCAACGCATGCTATCGAGCAACACCCTGGGGCACCCCGCCATTCATGCCCGGCGCAAGCGACGCCTGACTCGCAAAGCCGTCGGAACCGCCCTGGGCCTGTGCATGGTCGTGGCGGCGTTGACCACCTGGCTGGCGACGAGGACGCATATCGTGGACCTTGGCAACGCGCAACAACTGAGTGACAGCGGCCTGCTGCAGGACTGGGCCGACGGTGCGGTGATCGTGATGATCCGCCACGCCGAACGCTGCGACAGCGCCCCCGGCCCCTGCCTGGACGACCCCACGGGGATCACCCTGAGCGGCAGCCAGGCCGCTGCCCGCGTTGGCCAAGGGCTGCACCAGCTGGGCCTGAACAAAGCCGACCTGCTCAGCAGCCCGAAACTACGCACCCGGCAAACCGCGCACTTCATACTGGGTCAGGCGGTGGCCAGCGAGGACTGGCTCGAAAGCTGCGACAGCCAGTTCGCCAACGAAGCGCTTGCACACAAACGCGCGGGCCACAACCTGGTGCTGGTGACTCACAACGGCTGCATCGACCACTTTGCCCGCCAGCAGCACGTTGCCGGCGGCGAACGTCAAAGCAACTATGCCAGCGCCCTGTTCGTATCCGTGGATGGCAATGGCAAGGCACGTATCCTGGGGCGCTTGAACGAACCGGACTGGCAACGCGTATTGGCCAGCACAGGAAAATAGCC